>CALBHK010000018.1 GCA_937894565.1 uncultured Chlamydiae bacterium | reverse complement strand
GATGTGACTGGAGTTCAGACGTGTGCTCTTCCGATCTCAACCACCTCAAATAATGTTATTTACGAAATAAAATTGGATGTGATTTTGTTAGCTAATATGTGCGGGGTAGGTAGTACTAACAAGCATATACCTTCAGTGTGTTTAGATTCCATGGACATGCTGGCGGGGGTGTTCGACGGCCTAAAAAATTCGGACGGCAGCGTTAAAAGAAACACTTGGACGTATGCAACGACATCAACTAAATTAGCAGAACAGTTCTTGGCGTATTCCCCACTAGTGGGGTTGCCTTCTACACTACATAACTATGAAACAACAAGCTACGGTAATTATGTAATAGGGGTGTATACAAAAAAATTCCACAGGGTTAATGACTCAAGAACTAAATCTTCGGAAGTACGCATACTGAAGTACCATGGAATCGTTAGTTGTGTATCAGTGGACAGCGGGGCTTTGATCGTGCGGCGCAAAGGTAATACTTTTCTAAGTGGCAATTGTTCGCCCTTTGAACATCAAGCTACACCGATGGATTTTGCTAAGGATACATATGAACTAACTTGGGAAAAAGGAGTAACTCACAGAGATAGAAAAGATAATCTGTGGAGTGCTAATTTTCGCGGCTGGATTATGTATAGGAAATTATTGGATGTTTGAGATTTGGAAAGAAATTATAGGTTATGAGGGTAGGTATAAAATCTCTAATCTTGGAAATGTCCATAGTATGAAAACTGAAGACAATCTGAAATTAAAAACAGATATCCATGGATATTGTTATGTTAATTTGTTTGATGGACTTAAACATAAGTCTTACAAAATACATAGATTAGTAGCAACCCATTTTTTAGATAACCCTGAAAATAAGCCTCAAGTAAATCATTTGGACTTTGATCGTCAAAATAATAAAATAAACAATTTGGAGTGGTGTACTGTAAGTGAAAATCATAAGCATACTTGGAAGAATGGGAGAGGATTTAATCCTTTACACATAAAAGGATTAAACAACCCTAATACTAAGTATTCATTAGATGATATTAATGAGATGATCAACTTAAGAAATAATGGTGAGAGTTACCAAGGTATTGCCTCTCACTTTGGATGTAGTCATAGTACAGTACAAAGATTAACAAAACAATGATCGGCGTTAATACTCTTGCAGCAATAAATAATATTAATAATCAAGATACGACAGCAGAATCAGTCGTAATTATATTTTGCATTATCATCTTGGTTGTAGTCGCAATTGCTTTTATTACGCTATTAAATAAACGTAACTAAAACGTAACCAAAATGGAAAATTACCAAATAATACTAGAGCCAGATGAAGACATTGGTTTTTGTGCCAGATCAAATAAAATGAAAGGATGTTTTGCGGAAGGAGATACGATTGCAGAAGCTATTTTTAATTTTAATAAATCTGCAAAATCATGGATTCTTGTTGCTAAGGATATAGGTTACTTACCTTGCAAAAATAAAGTAGTATGAGACGTATTCATATACGTAATAACAAAGCGCGATATCAGCGGTGGCGACAAGAATCAAAATAATATAATCGTCCCACCGCCAGTTCATTACTTAACAGTCTGAGCTTTTGCTTTTTCTGTTTCTTCAAGTAACTTAGACAGACCTTCTAAGCCTACTTTTTGCAATAACAAAATGCCTTCATATGGCATGTTCGACCAGACTTGATCGTTCTTAGAGAATGCAGTTCCGTCTAATTTTCTGATTTCGGTAGTAACAGTTACGTTGTACATATTTAAACTCCTATTAATTAATAAGGTGTTTTTCTCACAAGCCATGCTTTAAAAGCATTATAAGAATCTCTTATAAGTCCTTTAAACATAGCAACATAAGAAATCTTTATCATTGCACTACCTCAACCAAAGGCAAGCACAATGCGCGTAAATCGTTGTACTGATTTACTAATTGCTGGGCTGTTGCGTAGTCATCCCGAATGTTTTCTGCATCCTCAGCAGAAAGTTCTGTTCGATCGGAGGAGCTATCAGGCTGGCCGGAACTTTCGGTTTTGGCGGACACTCCACCGCTACCGGTACATTTCTTGGTGTTGATGAACATGCGCTGATTACTAAGCACAGCGATGCGATTGTCAAGCTCAGTTTTTTCTTTATTATGCTCATTGATTACCCCCATTAATATTTCATTATATTTCGCTTGCTGCTCCTCAACGCGTTTTTCAGCGGCTTCTTTAATCTCGTTTTGCTGCGTTAAAAACTTAGCTTCCTTGCTTAACCATTCAGCGCGTTCTGAATGCTTCCCAGCGTTGTATACGTAAGCCAAAACCATAACCGTCAAAATCGCGATAGCCGCATACTTAATCCATGCAGCTTTTGCTGTTAAAAACGTTTTAATTAAAGTTAAGTACATCTATTCTTTACCTTTCTATGGTTTAAACTTGCTCTAAGCGCATCTTCAGCGCGATAGAAATGTTTCAATCGATTAAGAAATACATTGATGCTGATATGTTTCATTTTTGCAATATCTGCGACACGTTCCTTTTTCCCGTCGATCGTAACGACATATCCACGCTTACGCTCACCAGTTATATGCTGCTCATATGTCCAACCACGTGTATAACGTTTCTTTACTGTTTCTAAGTTATAGCCATACTTTTTAGAAAATTCACGTAATGACAAGCCATCTATCAAACGTTTAACCATGCGCCGCCTACCGCCAGATAGTTATCCCAGGCTTCCCCGAAAATAGCGCATGATTAACCTTTATCAGCCGATCCGGTGTATAGCTTGACCATGTAACCAAGCAGCACAGTGACAGGCGCCTGGATTGCCGTAATAACTGCAGCAATATCAACACCGCCTAGACTGCTTGCATGCGCGTACTCGAATGACCAATGTGTAGTCAACCACGTCAGCACACAGGCAAATATCAATAGACCGCGCCTGAATAACCGATGATTTTTAAATTGTTCGTTTAGCCAAGCCATTCGATTAATAGTTTTGCTGACATGAATAAAAATGTGAGCATAAGAATCACTACTAAAACCTTTTTTAGTGCTTCAGATAACTCTCTAATATATTCTTCAAACATCATTTGAGCCTATGTTTAGTCTCGCCGCGATCGCGTTTGCGTGTGAACTCAACGTGAGTCATATCATTTAATCTTAGAAATTCACGAATCGTTTTAGTGTGGCTGCTTGTAAGCATATTGTCACTGACAAGGCCTTTGATAATGCCTTTTGTATTCTCTTTAATCATTACAAAAGACCAATCGTACACACCGCCAAAACCATCTAATTCAGGATGACCTCGCACGATCCAGCATTCAGGATTGTTTGCAATTTGTTCGAACGAAATATTTCCGAAGTCTTGGATTGTCATTCTAAGAATTTGTGCGCTTGTAATTTGATCCCACACGCCCATAATAAATACTCACAATATCATTGACCAAAAGGCAATTGAAAATGAGGACCATCCTTAAACGATTTCCAATCTCCGCCCCATTCAATCTTAATATTTAATTCATAAGCCGCTTGCTTCATGGCTTTCGCTATCTTTTCGTAAAGTGGCCAATCCCATCTGATCTCGCCGCAAACAATCGCCGCAAGATCAACAGCATGCCCTGTAATATGCCTACTATTCATTGTCTTAGATGCGCCTGCTTTTACTAATTCTGCCTGCCGTTCTTTAGTTCGCAAGCCTTCAGTAACAGCAAAATCAATTTCTGAAAGTTCCAAAGCGCGATGGACAACACTAACCAGATCAACATTCACGCCTTTTAGCTTATCTATTGATCTTTGACTAAAAATATATGACATTATACTAAAAAAGACTCGTTATTAGGTCTTTGAGTGATATTTTTCCGGACAAAACGCCATAAAGCATAATAATGAATGACGCAAGCAAGAAGAACACAGAAGCAGCGCCAAGTCGCATGCCTGACATGAAACCTTTTGCTTGTACAAATCGATCATGAATTTCTGAAAGTTGCTTTTCCATTATCTCAACTCTATTTAAAAGCACTTCATGACCTTTAATTAACTTATCAGCACACTCAGGACTCAGCGGACATGAGTCTGAATCTCTACGCCGTTCTAATCCAGTTCGTCTTTCCATATTTAAAAGAATAGAAGTGAAAAAATCACGCCAAGCAGCGCACCAGAAACAAGACCGGCACAAAAAACAATGATCGCAAAATCATTATCTTTGCCTTGTTTAAATTCTTCTTGTTCTGTAACTAAGTAATCCTCAGCAACTTTGATAAGCTTATTTATTTCACTTTCAGCAACTTCTTTAATATCAAATACATTGCTTTTTTGAATCGTCTGCTTTGCTTTTTCGAATTCGTTAAATATGTTCATATGTCCTCAATCTAAATCAAGTCATCTTCATTACCATCGTTGTAATCACGGTCCAGCCAGCTATCAAACCGCATAAAAACTTCAAAATTAGTTTCGTTTATGTATTGCATTACAATGTTAAAAATCACGCCGCCAAACGGTACAAATTCTTTTTGTTCCCAGCGGATTTTGTTAAGCGGTGTGGTTGCGTATGTGGCTTCTATCGCACTATTTACATCAGCATAAATTGACCCAGGCATTTGATATAGCCAACCTTTTAGTGCGTATAAACTTACTGTTTTACGATGGTGATCAAGCAGCCATTGCCAATGCGAAGGAATATAGTCAAAAGAATCTGCAACATAACCACTAATATAAGGAATGGTTCCAAGCTGTCCTGATGCGTTTGTGCCATGCCGCTTGACCCACATCCCAACTTGACCGGATATAATAGAATTACCATCTGATGGCGTATCGTATTGATATATTCCATCATTCTCTAATAATCCTTCATCAACAAATCTGATCGGACCATGAGTTACCGTATTCCAGATAATGCTTGCACCAGACGGTACTGAAAACTGAATGTTGAAACCGACAGCTTCCTGCTTCCCTTCTGCGGTGTTATATAAAATAATATTATTAGCCATTATTCGCTTTCATCCCACAACTCAGCAGCATCCCACAGACTAATCATCTGAGCATCGGTATATGACATTTCTGTTTTTATTATGTCCCATATATTGCCACGCGCTTTAACGTTCTTTTTATTCTCCCATCTCACTTTATTCATTGGAGATGTAGCATAAGTAGACGTAACAGCGCTATCGATCGTTGTCAAAAGGCTTTGGCTATGCAACTCAAACTTAAGTTGCCACGTTCTTATAATCTTGTCGTAAGCGGCCTCAATAGCAGCAAGGTGTCCAGCAATATAACTACCGCTTAATAGATGTAAAGATGGTGATGTCTGCCTTGTAAATTTTCCAATGTTTGCTTGTATCTGCGCATCGGTCCAAGGCGTACCGACATCATTAATCGCTTCGCCATCAACTAACTCATCCCAGACTAATGTGTCGCTACCAAGCGTATAAGAACCGCTTTCTTCAATTACATAAACAACTTGTTCGCCGCTTGTTTTGTTTACTATGACATTGTAATTAGCCATAGTTAACCCACATCAAGTTTAACAATTTGAAAATAAGCGCCAGTAGTAGACGTTAATCCAGTCGTTTGCGGATGCGCTCTAAGAAAAGTACCCGCAGCAATAGTTCCAGTAAAACTTATTGTTCCGGTAGATGCTGCTGGAGCAGAACAAAGCCTATCTCCAACCGCAGGAGCCGCAATAAGAGATGCCGCATTTTTTGATATGTGAAGCTGTATCGTCCCCGCAGGCTCGTGATAAGTCACACAATAAACACCGGTTGTTTTTATCTCGAAACTAGCTCCATTTGTTGGACTTAAAACACCAGCAATGGCCGTGCCAGTATTTATTTCCGCCGTCCCAAAGTTACGGATGAATGTATTTGTTGTCCCATATCCAGCGCCAGTTTCATACCTTACTTCGCTTTTTGTTATTGCGGTCGAAGCTGGAGGCACTATACTAATTCGCCAATTTGAGATTGGCCCAGTCCCTGCGAATGATATTGGATCAACAACTAACGAAGTACCGCTATATGACCTGACTATAGCAACCATGCGGTTGCTTGTGTCAGCAGTTGCTATTGATATGATACTTACATACATGCCTTTCTGAAATGACAGACCAGCTTGAGTAACAAATGTTTTTCCTAGCGCTCCATCGATTGATACAGATGAAGTGCTGGTTCCAGTAAATGAACCATTGTTGAATCCGACAACGGTCTCATTTAATTCATCGATAAGCCTAGGAAAATTTGTTTCAAAGAATGCATCTACATAAGCTGGAAAGGATGGATCAAGCTTACCTGGTGATGGATCAACTGATGTAATAGCCATTAAATTAGCTCCTCGATATCTAGCTCACAGTAATTGAGCGTAGGAAAAGAAAGTACAACACGAAAGTTTTGGAAGAATCCATGCGCGATTGTGTATTCATAGGTTTCTGAAGAAACGCCAACAAAGACACACGGAATTGAAAGCAGTTGACGAAGTAACTTATTAATTCTATTTGTTTCTGATTGACCTATTTCAAGCTTGAAAGACATCAGCTTAACGTTGTCTTTTTTAGTCAATGACACAACGTTATTAACATCAGTCGTTTTTACTGAATAATCTTTTATGCTAATTCCCGCACCGAATTGAAGCTCCCCGATTTCGTAAGCTTTAGCACAAGCGAACCGGCCCATCTTAACCGTGCCAGAACCAGATAACGTGATAGTGATGACTGGATTAGAAATGGTCTCAGGAAAATCTAGCTCAACATGATCAGGCTTTTGTACAAAAGGCTCAAAAAACCAGTCGTAATAACTAATGACTTGAGAAGAATCAAGCGTTATAGTCTTGTCGTAGATTGTTGTGGCGCCATTGTCTGTAGCTAGAATACGTAACTCTTCACCAACCAGATTAATAAAAGCCAAAGAACTAATCCGCTGACCTGCAGCAACCGTGAAAATAATATTATTAACTTGTGATGTCTGAGTCGATGATAATGAATCAATCATCTTGTAAGCGTTAACATAGCCTTCATCGAACCATCTTGTAGAGTCGTTTTCAGGCAAAGTTGCATTCACTCCAGCAATAAGATTTCTATAAATCTTATTCGTAGTAGTCCGAATTACCTTAGTTCCAACGGTGTAGCTGGTTGCGGCATTCCACGCGGCAAAATCTGTAATAGGAACATTGGTCGATGTCACCATCGCTGGCGTAATATCAACAGGATTCAAGATGTACATAGTTACGTCCTAGTTGCTGGCATACCGATTTTCTCCCAGCGCTCAAGCGTTTCTACCGATCTAAGATTAATACTTGCAACTTGCGCCGTGATCTGCGTGTTTATTTTCTGCTGATCGTCTAAACGCTTATTCATTGTTTCAAGCTGCTTTAAAATGCTTGCATTAACTTCTAAACGCTCACGCTGACCATCGGTATTAACTTCACGCAATCTTGCTTGCACGAATGTAAATAAATCAGTTTGATTCGATAACGCGATCTGTCCAGTATCTAAAAGCGTTTTTGCGGCGTCATCTAACTGACCTGCAGCAGACTTATCACCAGACTTTGCGCGTGTAATCACATCATTAAATTGGCGCTCTGCTTCTTTAAGCTGTTGCTGTGGATTTAGCGTTGTAAACTTTCTATCGATAAGCAGACTATCCGCTACATTCTTAGCCGATCTACCCAATAACGTTAAGCCATCTATCGCATTGTCTGCACCATCTCCAAGACCTTCAAAACTATCTAAAGCAATGTTGAATAACTTAGCAAACTGCGCTTCATTGATTTGATTCTTGCCTAGCGCGTTAGAAATTCGCGTAAATGATCTTTCCAGTGATTCAGCGTCAAAGGCTTCTATACCATCAATTAAAAGACTAAGATCGCGCGCATTTTTACCCGTGAAGATCGCATCAGATGATATTCTTTGTTGTGCTTCTGATCCGCTGCGTGTATTAATTAATCTTGAAGCAATACCAGCAGCTTCAGATACAATGCTAGCCTTACTGACTTGACCGCCAGCACGGCTTAATTGACTTAGTGTTGTAGGTTGAAAATCTTCTAGGCCGTCACGAATCGCTTTGACAGATTCACCAAATACAAACGCAGCAGATTTAAATCTGCCTATCGCTTCGCTTGCTTTGCCTAGCGGTGTTTGCAATTCAACCGCTTCCTGGTTTAGTTCTTTAGCTTTCTTAGATATCTGACCGAAATAGAAGCCGATACTATTCAAACCTGATTTAGCAAGATCAAGGCTGGCTTTCTTGATGCGGTCCATCTGGCCAGCTGTATCATTCAGAAGATCAGCATTGCTGCCCATCGCACGTCTTAGACCTTCTAACGCTTGCGCTTGTTGTTCAGCGCTTATCGTGCCTTTATCGTATTCTTTATTTAAGGAACTAATTGCTTTAGCGTAAGCGATTACATCAGAGCCAAACTGTACCTTTCCATCTATCGAATCAGTAGCACGTGCGCTTCTTAACTGATTTCTAGAGCCTAGAACTTCTGCAATGCCTTGTCCTAATCGATCTAACGGACTGCGTGCTCGTGTGTTGGCTAGATTATCTACTAAACCATTAATAGATTTACTGATAGCAGTTAATGCAGTATTGCTTGATTTGTTACCATCTCTAACCGCATCAGCAAAACCATCAACACCGCTTAAAATTGATTCTCTAATTTCAGCAGCAATAGGAGCAACGACTTGAGATGACGTTACATTTCTAGCAAGTTTAGAGATAACTGTCTGAACGTCATTAACTTCTAACGCGATACTAGATAGTTCATTAATTAAGCCAACCGATAAAGAAGCGTTAGCCTTGGCTATTTCAGTAGCTATATTCGCATCTTTGTTAATACTAGGATTTTTAACGGTAAATTCATTTGCTAATAAGGCACCAGCATCACCAGCACGCAATAAAGCATCACGTAAAGATATAGCAGATTCTCTTAACTGATCTTGTGCTTCTTGCTGTGTTTTTAATTCAGTTGCTTGTGCTAGTTTCTTGCGATCACGCGCCTCAAGTTCAGAACGTCTTGTAGCAATACGGATCTGCTCTTCTGTTGCTTTGTTTATTTGTTGCGTAACAGATTCAATTGTTATTCCTAGGTTGCCGGTTGCATCGGTGATCTGTTTAAACTGTGGCGCAATATCTAACAAAGCGTTGTACATTTTTTGACCAGCTTCTGTAGTCAAGTCTTGAGACTGTACAAGCTTTTTAAATTCTTCGTTTGTGTCTACAAATCCTACGCCAAGCTTATTAAGTTCTTTCGTTACCGTCTCAACAACCGGCGCTAACTTTTCTTCAGCAGTTAAAAAGTTATCTATAAAGAAAGAAGTTTTAGCGCTTAATGCCTCAATACCGCCTGACGCATCCACAAACGCCGTACGCGCCTCAAATGAAACATCTGATAAAAATGCCTTGGTCTGTTGTAATGTTGCCCCTAACGTTATTCCTACGCTTTGCAGTGCGTTAAATTCGTTATTGATTCGGCGTAACGTATCAGAAGCAGACTCGCCAGCCTTTCCAATCCCTTCAAGTGATGGCATTAACTCAAGCGCCATCTTATCGCTGATCTTGCCTATCTCTTCAGCTAGTTGTTCATCCGTAAAGCCTTTTCCTTTTTCTGTGGCAATATTGATGCTTGCTGAGAAGTTATCGATTGCTGATGTACTTAGGCCTAGATTGTTGGATATTTCGCGAAATGAACTAGAGATACCTTTTATGCTAGTATCTAAGAACAAGCCGATCTCTTTCGATGCTTTGCTCATTTCTTGAGCAAATTTATCTAGCTTGCCGGTAAATTCATCGATAGTTTTGCCGGTGTCAGTATCGATCTTGACACGTTCTACCTTGTCACTAACCAGTAACCCGCCTTGTGCTTTAAACTTAGTTGATGTAATGCCTTGAAAGTCATTAGACGTAAAGTTACCAATTAGATTGGTTTCTTTTTGTTTAAGCGGACCGCGGCCAAATAAGCCATTAAGCAATGGAACAATAGGCAAAAAGTCGCCAAGAATAGGAATATTTCCTACAGCATTGATTGCCTTACCGAATCCACCGCCTAACTTTTTATCACCGGCCAATCCACGAAAAACAGAAGTTGCTACAGCAGCCGCCAACAAAGGAGCAGCAGCAGATGCAAATGAAGCGCCAAAACCAGAAGCACTTAATGATGTTCCAGCACCAACGCCATTTGCTAACGCTGAACCAGCACCGCCTAATCCACCGACGCCAGTACCAAGCGCAATGTTCCTTGATGTGAATAAGCTGGCAAATGATTTACTTAGCGAACCAAAACCATCTTTTATTGCTAGGCCAATACCAGACACACTTGATTGTCCGGTCTTTCCAACAGAGTCACCGCTTAATGATGAAAATAAAGCGTTTAAATTTCCAGTTGGTTTATTAAAGATCGCGCCAAGAATGTCAGCGCTTAAAGCTTGCGCTAGCATTTGCTGAATAGCACGCTTGAAGCCTTCGACCATTCCTTTTAAATCGCCATCGAACGCTTTGAATAAGCCATCACTAAATGCGTCTTGGATATTTCGTTGTGACTGAATCGCAAACTGAGAGATAGAATCAAAGCTATCTTTAGCTGTGTTCTTGGTTCTGCTTAACTCATCGCGTGCTTTTTGCAAAGCTCTGCTATAAGTCTCCATGCTTAATCCACCTTGTGGCATATTAAGCAGTTGGTTTAATTCTTTTTGTGTTTCTGCGAAGCGCTCATCAGCAGTCTGCACTGATTCGGTTATGCTTTTGACTCTAGCAAGCTGGCTTTCAAGCTGCTTTGCTGCTGCTGTTTCTTTCTCAATTCTGTTAATAAGCGGTCCCGCTGCATCCAATACACCAAGCTTCGCCGCCTCCATACGTTTGATTTCAAAGGTGGTTTTGCCAAGCTGCGCAGCCTCCTTATTTAACGAATCGATGAAACGTTGTGTTTCTGACACTTGCGCTTTGGTTGCAGCGATAGCCTTGGTTGTTTCAGCCGGTACTTTAGAAACAAAATCTAGTGTCTTTTTAAGGCCGCCATTGCTTACCGTTTGACTAATTGCTTTATCACCGTTAAGGATGGTATTAACAAACTTCTCATACTCAACCTTAGCCTTTGCAGAATCTTCAGCAATGGCGTTACCGATGAATTTAGCGCCTTCAAAATCAAGACTAGCAAATGCGGCCAACTGCGCAGCGCGTCCACCGATTTCATTACCTAATCGCTTAAATGTATCGACAACCGTAAAACCAGCAATTGCAATACCTTTAAGGACAGCACCAACACCAGAACCAACAACCTGAAACGATGTGAACGCAGTCGTATTTGCGTTGATGGTAGTTACAACATTGACCAGCGTAGGCAATAACTCAGCAGCAAACCCAGTGTAGACGTTGTCAACCAATAATCCCATTTCGGCCATCGCATCATTAAACGCATTAGCACGTTGAGCAGATTGAGCTGATACACCAGTAAATTTGTCAACGCCAGAAGATATGTCATTAAGAACCGGTATCAACTCAGCACCAGACTTGCCAAATAACGCGTTGACCAACGCTACTTTATTCGCACCATCTTCGTAGCTTTGCAAGGCCTTGGTAACATCGATAAATACCTCAGCCGATGTTCTTAGCTGGCCTGTCGTATCACGCGCTGAAACACCGATTGCATTTAATGCGCGAAATACTTCGTTCGATCCGTCATCAAAACTGGCCAGCCCTTTTGCTAACCTGGTGATACCTTGTTCAACAGGAATAAAGGATTCACCAACCGCGCGTGTCGCTTGTTCAATCCTAGACAAATCCTCAGCGCTTGACCCGGTTTTTTCTACCGCATCATTGATGTTTGCCAGAATATCAATTGATTTCTGCGTACGCTCTACAACAGCATTAATGCCAGCGAATCCAGCAACAACACCGGCGACATTCTTAGCAGAATCAACCAGGAACTCATTAACCGAACCGCTAGCTTCATCAAAGCTTGTTTGAATCCGCTTGGCGAATCCGAGCGCGGCTTGCTCAGATTTATTTAAGCCTTGCGTATATTCAGCATGTTCTAACGCAAGCTTAACAACTAATGATCCAAGAGCGCTCATTTTTTAGGTTCGTTAATCACTTCTAAAGCAGCAGCTTCCATCGTTCGAATATCATCGAATATTTCAGCCTTACGCTTTTTGTTAAATCCCATCAGGTTTAAGGTTGATTCAATGGAAGGATATCTAATACCCATGTAATGACCCATTCCAGTCACTATCCACTGCGTTGTTAATGAAATGAATACATTGAAAGATTCAATGTTTTCAGGCCATATTTCGCAGTAATTAACTTTTGAATTCATGCCATTAATCATTGAATCAATTATTTCTTGTGGTGCACCTATACGCACTAGGCCATCGATTACGTTATCATCAACGAATGTTTTCTTGCCACGGTCGCCCGCCCAGTAGCGAGCAACCGCAATTAGTTTTTTTCGCGTTGCTTAAAGATAGATGTCCAGTAAGCTTCTTGTAATGCAAGAACCGCTTCAGGTATTTGCAGAACAGAATCCAAAGCCACTTGTGAAAATGGCACATCTTTATTATCTTCGTCCAGCAAACCTTCCCAGCCTTTCAGCTTTTGTCTTAATACATCAGCAGCCGGTAACTTCTTAAGCTCTTCGATTTCGTTTGTATCTAAGCGCTCAAAAATTGCCGAGAACGTGGATTTATCAAACAAGCCTTTTTCGTTCTTTGTAAAGACTTCAACGCTTGCTTTAAAAGTAGGATTCAACGCGATTTTAAATGTCATAAATGGCCTTATTTAACTACGATAGAAATTTCATCATTTCCTGAGCTTCCGTTAGGTTGGAACTGTAGCCCAAGCTGTAACATTGCCACGCCATCAATATCCACATAACTAGGATCGGTAAGTTGTACTTTAGGCGCATCAACTTGGATAATATTTCCAGCACCTACACCATGAATCATTTGTATAGCGCCAGTAGTACCTAGACGAACAGCTTCATGCCACGCTTTATTTGCAACACTCGTCATTTCAATAGATACCGAGCCAGAAGGTTTGCGTTCAATCATATCTACAGCCTCTACTGCAATCATATTTCTATAAACGATCTGATTATTCATCTGGATCGAAAAATTAGAAGCTGCGCCAGTGATACCGTGAACAGTCATGGTTGGCGTATTGAGTTTGTTTACCGGAAATGGATCTTTGAATTTGGTATAATCAGGACTTGCAGGCAGCGATGTATCGGTTGGCGCTTGATAAAATCCAGTAAACTTAAATTTAAGCATAGGAATCGCTTTTGCACTTAACTCAAGAGTTACATCACCACGACAGCCAAGCATTTTATGCAATAAGCCGTCTAGATAATAATAAATAGAACAAGTTTTTAAACTTGTACTAGCTGGAGCGTATGTAGTGCTTACGCCCGGAGCGTTAGTTTCACCAAAGGCACAAGCCTGCATCAAAGGACTCCATGCGGGTTTTGTACCAGCGGCGCCAGAAGAAGCGAGCTCTACCTCAATTTCAATTTCTGATCGGCTTGAAACTTGAACCTTTCCTGAATTACCGAAATAAGGCCTTACAATATTTCTATCTACGAATTCAGCAACCACAGGCTGCGGATTGGTTACCTGAGCCAGCATTGCATCTGTGCCTTGCGCTGGTAAAGAATCCGTGCCAGGAGATCCAGCCTCAATCTTCGCCAACAACACCACATTCCGCATTATCTTTGCCATTTTTTACCTCACAAAATAAAAAAGGCCTTATGACAAAGACATAAGACCAATTATAAAAAAAGCCGGTAGTTTTTAATTACCGGCTTTAACTAATTAAATTTATTAACTATTCTTTACTTAATACTTCTTCCGCTACCTGTTTAGATTTTTCTTCTTCAGCAGGCATACGCTTGCCTGTTTTAGGATCGTAAATAAACGAACCGCCTTGTCCAGCATATTCATCAGTTGTAATAGCTTTCATCAAATCATCCATTTAAATGACCTCTTATTCTAAAGTTTTGAAAATAAGCATAGACACCCGCTATGTCTTGATATTCAGCATCACCGTGTTCTTCTTCATACATATAACCAGGTAATGATTCTAGCGCTGTTCTAATCAATGGCGGATAAGTCATTAGCTGAGCGCGCCCCTTAGCGTATGTAATCACAGTAACAACATGCTGAACATAATCAGCACCGTAAACCCAACTATTTTCAGCAGAACTATCAATATCAAAAGATATTGCCGGGAAGGTTGGTTCTGGTGGCAATTCAATAGCCCAGGAATTAGACAAAACGCCGGTTAAGGCAGTATTAACAATTACGCTAATACTCATCTACCAGCCTTTCTTAAATCATCTTCTAAGCGCTTTTTCATGGCTTCAATTGCTTCGTTGTGTTTGTTTTCTAAAGACTGCTGCATGAACCGAAAAGGATTAATACTTTTTGTTCCAAATTCAAGAAAGCGCCAGTAAAAAGGATCATCAGTACGACGCCAAACAATGCGTCCATTTTTTCTAAGAAATAGTTCTAAATCTTTCTTCTTGGCTTTTTTTAATTGCTTGCCATGTCTAACACCTAAGTTATACTGTTCAGTACCTTCCCGTGTATTACGCTCGCGCTTAATTGCAATATTGCGAATCATTGCACCACTTCGATTAAGGCCTTTTGCTTGCGCGATTGCCTTTGCTTCTTTTCTTAATATGCCGCCAGCCGTTGCAACCATACGACGCGCTGTTCTTTGCGTCATTTCAGATGATAATCTTTTGAACTGATCTAACAGACCATTCAAGCCGATCAATTCAGTCTTAGCGGCCATCAGCACCACCTAAATCACAGCTTATAATCATGTAAGCGTGCTTATCATCAAAGTCATTAACGTGGCGTATGTTGTAATACTGACTATTAAAAGAAACGCGCATTGTGTTAGTAATACCTGATAAGTATCTGATAATAAATCGTGTTTTTGCTTCTAGTTTAATACCGCCAGCATTAGTTGCTTTTCTTTCTACGCTGTCCAAGTAAATAACGTTAGACCAAATGTTTTCAGCAAAATCTGACCACGCATCGACAATACCGCCATCAGCATCTTTTGTTTGAACGCGTTGTTGTATCGTTATTCTGCGATTTAATTTACCAGCATCAACGATCATAATGAATAGTTTTTATCGTTAAGCAAGTAATTAACGTAATCAAAAGATACAGGCGTATTGCCTACGCTCACGCTATTTCTGTTCTCATACCACGCGCCAATGTGTAGCAACATCCACTGTTTATAAGTAGCCGGTACCGCAGAAGAAGAAGCATATCCACAGACATAATCAACATAAACAGCATTGATTTGTTCGCGTGCTGCTGGCCATTGATAGCCGTAAGCAGGAACTACAAAAGCAGTTTTATAATCGCTAGAATTATCAAGCGTATAACTGATGCTGCTTAACGTTTGCTCAACGCCGTTTGTATCAATGTATTTAACGCTAGAAATGCTTGCAACAGGCAACATGTTCAGCTCAATTGCATCTGGAAATGAATCGTAAGTTGTCCGCCATGTTTGCAACATAAGCACTTTATTTAACTGCGATTCACAAGCCGTTCTAGCTGCTGATACTAATCCGCTTATCAAGTTATCATCGGATGAATCTGTTACACGCAAATGAAGCTTTGCTTCAGATAAAGTTAGAGGCTCAGTGGTTGGCGCTGTTATTAGTTTTGTAGTCATTACCTAACCCTATTAGCTGTATTCAACTGTCTACTTCTACCTTTGTTTTCCGGTCTTGTTATTGCCTTTCTTGTGATTGGATAACCAGGACCAAATGGTGCATCAGTATAAGTAACTGATGCTGTTAACGAAGCATTGCTTGTAGCCACAGCAATATTGCTAGCTATTAATCTTATGCCGGTTAATAAGTTAGCAGATGAATTAAGAGATATATTTGTATTGCTAGAGAACTGCGCAGAAAAATTAGCTAATAAACCATTTGCCGATAAACTAATAATGTTATTAGAATTAAATCTTATTAGCGCATTAATATCCGCTACAGACACAATAGAACACGCGCTATTTGATGATAATAAAACGCCGGCACTAATTGATGCTGATACCGTAACGCTGCACGTTGCATTAGCAGAAAGATTAGCGCCCGCATTTAAAGAACCTAATACTGTTAGCGTGCTAGTCGCACTAGATAGTAATGAAATGCCTGTAGTAAGCGAAGCTGACGCTACAACGCCACAAGCAGCATCAGAAAATAAACCAGAACCAGAGCTGAGCGATGCAGAAGCAGAAAAGCTACATGTCGCAGCAGCTGATAACCCAATACTTGTTTGTAGATTGGCAGCAGCAGTTACACTAAATGGCGCTGATGATACTAACGATATCGACGTTGACAGAACACCAACAGAAGATAAACTTGCAGTTGATGTACCGGATAATAGTATTGAAGAAGTAAGCGACGCTGTAGAAGATAACTGTACAGTTGCTGCCGATGCTAACGATGTATCATTTGACGCTGATTGATTTAGATAATAAACATTAGCATCATACGAACCATCAATAACAGGCGGATTTATAAACGCATACCGCGCATTAATGATATTAGCATTGACGCCATAAAGATTATTATCTGAATCAAGCGGATAATATCTAACTATATTTTGAGGCCTTACCAGGTAAGGAGCAACACCATTATTCAGTTGCTCTTCTTCCCACTCATTAAGTATGTCGTCCCATAAACAATAATGAGCAATATATCCATCCCACACCCTAGAATTATCTGACTGACGATTTCCAATAACTGTGGCTGTTGATGTTGTCGTTCCCCAAAAATTAGCAGCGCCGATTCTGGTTAAGCTCATTACTTTATTATCTTGCACAACTCTAGGAGGGACCGCAGTTGTTGATGTATCACCGGAAATTAAGATTGAAGACCAATCACCAACATTGTCAGTTCTAGTCCATCTATGATATTGCCCGCCAGCGCGATCACCAAACGCGTAATTATTTGCAAACGACCCGTGGTCGTTACAAATATCATGCACACCAAAGCCACGGCCAAGAACTCTACCGAATGCACTACCACCTTCGCCTAAGCGCATAACCCAAACAAAATGAGTTAATTTAGTCGGAAGCGCAATTGATCCCAGATCAACACGTCCGGCAGAAGACAATCCTAAGTTAGAGCCAAATTCAGCAGACATTACGCAATATCGTATTTAATGCCATTAAAAGAAAAAGCATTTGTATTGCCAGCGTCCGTCTTTAAAGCGGCCGTCATATTATGAGCAACGAATATCCCCCAATATTTTGGCAATACCGAAAGACCTAAAGCACGCGCAACAGAAAACGAATTAACATGGTATTTTATGTCAGAAGTGGCAGCCAATACAGGCGTAAAAGATGCAGGCATTACCGTTGCGCCTAACGATGTGGCGGTGAATGTTTCAGTACTGTCAGCGCCATCTAAAACATCAAGCGCTGCTGTTGTAAGCGATGTGTCAGATCCCCAAACAAATACTTTTAGTCCGCCCGTAGTAGCAGGTGTAGTACCAACAATAAAAGACCCGCGAACAATTGCATCAAGAAACTTACTTGTTGAGCCAGTATTATCTATTTCTGTGGACTCGCGCCCTGACAAAAAAGATGATGAACTAGCAAGGCCAGACAAATCCATTGTTATTGCAGTATTGCTACTGTAAACAACTGTAGTTGTTGCCATTATGTGAATCTCCTAGCAAGTCCCACATCTTCTTTTGTTATGTCACCAACAAATCCCATTATTGCCGCTGTAACAATACCTGTTGTTTGGTTTCCGGTATTTAACACTTTCTCGATTACTTTTGCATCTCGTGTACACGCATTCAAAACATTTGCGCCATTTGTTCCACCTGGCGCAGTAGCTGCACCACCAGCGCCAGTTGGAACAGCTATAACAGCGTCTCTTAATCCTGCTCTAACGTTAATTTTTGAAGCATTAACAAACCCATTATTTACATCAAGTATCGCCCATAAATTATCACGCTTAATTTGCGCA
Source organism: uncultured Chlamydiae bacterium (assembly GCA_937894565.1). GTDB lineage: Bacteria > Chlamydiota > Chlamydiia > Chlamydiales > CALBHK01 > CALBHK01. The sequence continues at coordinate 60,231 of CALBHK010000018.1, read as the reverse complement.
GCTTGCCCTCTAACACGCCATATAGCATCGCTAAATGTTATACCGCCTTGTATTTGAGAATCTGTAGGTATGACATCATTAGGTGTGTATTTACTAAAATCTACAGCATCAAGAATTGATGTCACCGGAGTTTCAGTATTCCATACTTTAAATGCTGGCGATGCTATTGCATTAAGCAAGTCCCTTATTGCAAAATCACCATCCTCGTCGTTATTAATACTGCTGTAAGGCGCCGTTGTCTCGATAAATGTCTTAAGTGTTTGATACTGTGTAGTAGTAAGCATATTTCACCTACGCAAATGTAAATGTTAAAGCACCAATAGCAAAGCTCGGAGCAGCGTCACCGTTGTTAACTGTTTTAGAAGCGGTTAGTGGTGCATATATCCAAGCATTACCAGCAGTTGAGGCATCCATTAGCGCCCAATGCGTTACAACACCCCAATTAGCAGTAGGAGCAGGAAAAGTAATCGCTGCGTTATTTGAACTTACGCCACCAGTTCCAGATGATGCCGTTGTTGAACCGGCAGATTGAGTGCCAGCAAAATTAGCCAAAGAAGCAGTCACAGCAACGCGAGCATAAGACCCACCCGACACTTCAGTTCCAGCAGCACCGGTTTCTGTTGGATCAGACGTAAATAAAGCAGCGTACCACGTTGCAGGCGTTCCGATTGACTGCCCACGCAATACCGCATCTACTAATTTATTCTCACCAAAATTTGTAAGATTCGACATCTTTCAATCCTCTTAAAATAAAAAAAGGCCTCCGAAGAGGCCTATTAACGATCCTAAGGTAGGATTAAGTCGCTGAATTTGCGTAATATTTAATTGGTGACCCGCCATCGGTTAAGTTGCCACCGCTGCGCATCCAAGCCAAGAAACCAATCTGACCAAGCTTGATATAAGCGGAATCTTCAAATCGGAATAAAGTCATGCCCATAACATCACGAATCGTGTAGCGCGAGAAGTCACCGAAAAGAATTGATTTAGCATTTGCAGCCATCGTTGCAACGTCTTGATTGATAACGATTGGATATCCCAACAAAGTATTGGCCATAGGCCCAGCAAGACCATCATATCCAGGTAAGAATAATGGACGGTTTTGAGAATCTTTTAACTTACGAACAACTTTTAAAGATTGGTCGTTCATCATAAACGCTACACGGCCATTTTCACGGTAGGCAGGATCGACTGAATGAACTAAGTCAATCAAATCGTCAGCGATGACTGTTGTAGTCTGTCCGGTGGTTCCGGTCTTTCCTAAAGCAGCAGCGGTTACTACACCTCGTGGCTGTGATGTGCCAGTGCCAGTCGTAAACATTTGATTTTGAATACGACCAAGACGTTCAGCAATGCGACGTGCAATAAAGCCTTCAATATCAACCGCAGAATCTTGCAAGAGTTCGAAAGGAACAGCGATAATTTTAGAACCGAACTTATAAGTGCTAAGCGTGACCACAGCAAAAGACGGATCAGCAGCGGTTGCTGTTGTATTCTCAGCAATAATCTCACCGACTTCTGAAGTGCCATCGGATGTAGGATAGTTAATTGAAGCGCCAGAATCTGTTGTGATAACAGTGGAAGCCTGACGCATACCGCCAAACGCTTTCAACACATCAATTACTGAACTAGCAACCTCAGTCGGTACGGTGTGTCCGCCTTGCGTGTCTGTAGTCGTAGACATCGTATTGCGGATAGTTTGCCATTCTTGAGCAGATAATGCCTTATCGCCATTGCGTAACCATTTATTAAATAGTTTCGCATGAACGGATTTGGTGTCGGCTGCTACTCTTTCAGAAGCTTCAATAGCACGATCCGCTAACGCTTCATCAGCAATCTTTTCATGTAATGCGCTGATGCGGTCTAACTGAGCTTTGATATCCTCAAGCTCATTTAAGGACGCATCATAATTCTCTTGATGCTCAGCGCTCCAACTATCATTGTTATCTTCCACATATTTACGAGTATTCTGTGCGAGTGCGGCATGACGCTCCCGCAATTCTTGCATTGTTTGAGCCATTGCGATTTCTCCTATATTTTGGCCAAAAAAAAACCGACTCAAGGTCGGCTGTTTAAAGCTCGCGGGATGCGTGCTAAAAATGTTTAGCAAGCGCTGCAATACGCAGCAGTTGCTTGTTATCTTTTTTCATTCCAGGCTCTTCTTCCTGTTTAATAACTGGCGCTTTTTGATATACAGATAAGTCCCAGTCGGATTTTGCTTTTACTGATTCGCTGATTTCATCGATAAAGCCATTATCCAGCGATTCTTGTGCACTAAACCAAGTTTCGTTATCCATCCAGTCGATAATCATTTCTGATTCTTTACCGGTCTTGTCTGCGTAGCTTTTGACTAACGAATCATCAATTTTTTCTAACAAAGTAGCTGTTTCAACTAGATCGTAAGAATTACCAAAGGCTACCGTCCAGGCTTTATGAATCATCATAAAAGCACCTTCTGACATACTTACCTTGTCGCCAGCTATAGCGATATAGCTTGCTGCACTAGCCGCCAGTCCATCGATATGAACATGTATCTCTGACTTATGTTGTCTAATGGCTGTTTCAATGGCTCTTGCCGCGAACACATCGCCACCAGGTGAATTAATTCTTAAATTAATTATTGGCGCGTTTATGCTGTTCAATTCTTTAACAAATGATTCAGCAGATACTCCGCCAAAAAAGTCATCACTAACGATTGCATCATAAAGATACAGCGTGGCCTGATCGTCAGACACTTCCGCTTTAAATGAGCCTTTAGCCTTGTTGTTGATCAGCAGTTTGAGTAAATGGTTGTTCATTTCCTGTCCTTAAAATATCACCGCCGTCGATCGGCATCAGATTCTCTTTTTTGCGAACTTCGTTAACGGTTAAAAATGCCGGTTCACCAGCGCGGCCTAGACCAACACGATAAGCCTCATACCTTGTTTTTAGATCGCCACGTTCTAGACCGGCGGTATTGAATTCGCCAAATGTTCTTAAACTACGTGGCCATATCTTGCGATTAATTTCTTGTTGGATCGGTATTAAATGCCTTTGCAGCGTGTACTTTACAAAGCCCAGCGACATTTGCTCAACGCCTGATCCCCAAGATGTTGTCTTTTCATTGTGTCCAACCATAAATGGTGGAACGCCGAATATCCGGCATATATCTTCAACCTGGAATTTCCTAGTGTCTAGAAGCTGCGCGTCTTCGCTGTTCATAGTTAACTGTTGCGCTTTCATGCCACCTGACAATATTGCTGGCAAGTGCGCGTTTTGAGTTCCGGTGTACCTTGCTTTCCACTGATCGCGAATATTGTCAATTACTTCAGGCTTTACCATACCGTCAACGGTAAGGACAAAATCCGGTCTAGCAGAATTAGAAAAGAACTTAGAACTGTAATCATCAGCAGCCAAAGCGGTACCTACACTGTTTCTAAGCGCATGCCTCAATACCGACATGCTGCGAATGCCATCAAAACCAACACCCGGGATATGCAGCATATCCCCCTGGTCTACGGTTGTAGTCTTTCCGTTTTCTAAGGTGATCGTATAAAGCAGCAATCCATTTTCTTTAACTACCGAAACACAGGAAGGATGAACAGGCTCAAATCCAATCACATGCGGAGACAAAGAACTTGCACGGTGTATTCTTACAAATGCATCACCGTGAAATGATCTTGCTTGTACTATATATTCCCAGAAACTAGCAGCGATCCAGTTTGGATAAGGCGATTCGTTAAAAAGCCACCATAACTCGCTGTCAATTCGTTCGTTACCGTCTTGACCGCGTTTATAAATGTGGAATGGCATCGATGCAATCGCGCCACCTATCACATTCACGCAGGCATAAACAGCAGCCACAGAAAGCGCTGTTTTTTCTGTTACGGAATAGCCAGCACTAGACAAACCACCAACTAGCCAATCATACAATTCAGACCCGCGCGATCCACTGCTAAGCGTTACAGCATTGTTGTAGCTGTCTTGCGCTTTTTTGTTTTTAGATCGTCGCTTCATAATATGATTAGTTGAGGAACTACTTCTTCTTCCAGTTGTTCGTTACATACGCCCACAGCCATTGCCAATGCAACCATGCCGTCAATTCGTCCAGTAGTCTTTGATTTGCTAAACTTTCTATTCTCGGCCGGGTCTTTAACAATCGTTGCATTTGCCGCACACATCGTTAGAACCGGATGATTACCGTGAGCTAGTTTTCTAGCTAGTAACAATGACTCAAGTTCTCTGAGCGCTGGTGACATACTGACAAAGCCTTGACCGAACTCAACAAATCTTTCTAGCTCAGCTTCAGTGAATCCTGCCTTTTCTAGCCAAGGCTTCAAAAAACGCATGTTGTATCTATCAAATGCCAAAGCCTTTACATCGCATACATCAAATACACCACGCAAATACTCCGCCACCCATTCGTATTCAATCGACCTTCCAGGCGTGGTAAGCAAATGACCATCATTAGCCCAAACGTCGTAAGAAACACGATCTAGCCTAGCTTTTTCTATCAGGCCTTCTTCAGGTAACCAAAAAGTAGGCTTTACATGCCATATGCTATCTTGCTTAGAAATTAATACTAACGCGGTTAGATCGCTTACACTTGACAGATCAAGTCCGCCATATACTTCTAAGCCTTCAAAACTATCTGAAGGCTCGCCACAGTTTTCTAGCCAAACCTGACGTGATATAAAAGGAATCTTAGATTCGACACGCTGATTTAATACTAGATTACGATAAGACGCTTCACGCGACGGCATGCGCTTTGCTTCATCTGCCTGACGCCTTACCTCATCTTGATTCATGAAGTAATCAAAATGCGGATTTGCTAGCCGTATCGATTGTTCTGTAAATGGATCAGAATCAATAGGTGCTGTGTATACTCTTGCTTTTACGCGATCATCTTTGCTATTAAGCGCATCATCGATTAGCAGACTTAACAAGTCGCCATCTGTTGGCGCTTGCGTGCTTATAATGATGCTAAGAGGATCATCTTGAGCAGCAGCGGCTGTTTCTAATGCTTCGTATAATTCAGAGCGGTTGCCTTTAACCTGGCCTAATTCGTCATGAACAACAAAAGCCGGACTTAATCCATAAGCGGTCGACGCTTCAGCGCTTAACGCGCGGTATAACGTCCCGATCTCTTTGCAATATAATTGCTTAGCCGTATCTCTAATACCGACATACGACGATAACTCAGGTGACATGCGAACCATCTTGGCCGCAAGCGAAAACAGAATAGCCGCTTGATCTCTAGATTGTGCTGCGCTAAATAATTGTGAGTTTGGTTTTGCTTCTGGGCCAGCTAGATGCAGCAATAGTAAAAATGCACTGGTTGCCGTCTTGCTGTTTTTACGGCCCATACTAAGGATGAACGTCCTAGTATTGTTGTCGTAAATATCAGATAGCCATTGTCTTTGATATTCTGTTAACTTTACGTTTTGACCAACAAGCTTGCCCTCAGGCACCCTGCAATATTTTTCAATCCATATTGCATTACGTTCGCTTCTCAGCAATTAATTAAAATCTTCCCACGGTTTGGATTCTTTTCCTCGTCCTTTTGCAGACGTTCCAGCAACGCTTTCGCTTATCGATTGTTTTGTAATTCTAAGACTTGCGGCCAACGCAAGCATTACGCGCGTTTCGGAAAGCAACAAGCTTTTCATTTCCTTATAGATACGCATCGCGTCACCGTTTCTCATGATCAACCGCATATCCATTTCTGAAATCAGCTTATCTAAGTCACGAATTTGAACAACGGTTTTGCAATATTGCTCAAGTAGTGGTCGATACGTCTCGCTAAAATAATCCGCCGCATTGTCATTCACTACCGCATTCCAAATTTTCTGTTCTTCAAATCCCAAGCCAATAGGCTCTAGTTTCTTCTTATCAACAACAGATAATCCAGAAAATCCGACAACATCGGCTGACTTTCTACCTCTTTGCAGCATATTTGTTCAACTTTTGATCAATTATTATCAATATTTAGCAAAACACGATTAGGCGCGCGGTCTCAGCGTCTTAACAACCAAACTTTTGACCCACCCCACGTGCTAATTTTTATTTATTCCAATGATGATCGACGTCCAACGGAACACCATTAACATCACACGCTGTGTCTATTCCGCCTTTCTCTTTACGTTGTTTAAATGAATCGTGACATTGCTTGCAACATGGCACCCAGTTGCTTCTGTCCCAGAATACTTCGAAGTTACCTCGATGAGGTGTTCTATGATCGACTACATTAGACGCTGTTATTATCCCACGATCTTCGCAGTATAAACAAAGCGGATTGTCTTTTAGAAAAGCATCTCTCTCGCGCTGCCACATTCTGTTATATCCGCGTCTGTGTGCACTTAAGCGCTGCATCTAATGCTTATTAAATAAACCTTAACATACTTATACCAAAAAGCTGCATTGAAATCAAGTATTTATAAAGCAAAAAAGCCAGGCTGTTACACCCGGCTTTCGTTAGTACATCTATCTATCCGCGACGATTAATAAATGTGACTTTAGTTTACCATATCTTCTTTTGCATACATATCATAGATAATATTATCAATCTTGTCATATGCGTCGTTCCTGTATTGCCTAAAGCTTCGTATGCTTATGCCAACACAACGCGCTTTATCTTCGTCCTTACGCACATCAGTTAAGAACTCTAATCTTATGACTGATTGATGTAGTAAAGGTAGCGCATTAAATGCCGCATCTGTCTCCATGCAATCACGCTCTAACAACACATCATGTCCAACCGTTGATGGTGGCGTTAACCGCAAGAAGCTTACCTGTTTATTAAAACCAAGATGTACGCCGCTACCTAAGCGCCATCTAGCCCACCTTAATAATCTATTAACTATTATCGCGCGCGTCATGTAAAAAAGCCTTAGCCTTTTGAGCTAAAGCTTTTATTGATTTGTTTATGGTTAAACAAATTAAGCGTCTGGATTTTTGTCGTCCACTGCTTGAATCGCGTTTCCCAACACTGTCAGCTTATCGATAACAGGCGTTAGGTCCACGCTACCATTAGCCAATTGTTCTTGCAGTAATGCAATCGCTTCATTCAAAGAAGTAATCATTGCATCGCGCTCTGATAACGCGACATCTTTCTCAACGATTGCCTGGTCTTTCTCTGCAATAGCCGCATCTTTAACAGCCATAGCTGCATCACGTTCAGCAATAGCAGCTTCCAGTTGCGCTGTCTTTGTGGTTATCTCAGCATCAACCTTAGCAACCTGAGCAGTCAACGCATCAATCTTTACATTCAAATCATCTACTTGAGACATAAGCTTACTAACCTCTTCAGTTAAATTAAAAACAGCCTGAATTACATCTTCAGACCCCTTTACTTCCAAGTTCAAATTTTCAATGGTTATCTTCATAGAGCTATATTATACTTTAAAATCAATAACATTTGATCTGCTTATATTGTTAATGCATAAGTTTTCCTTGCTCAAAATTTTTAACGCAACCTTCAACTTTCCCCAGTATCTTCCACAAATCTTTATAAGTAAGCGCTATACATTTATTAGTATTATTGTCATTAATAAAAACAATAACCTCAGCATAACTATCTTCAGCTATAGTCATCGATATCCTCTTATCGTTATCAACAAACATTGACTGATAAGCATCGCTAAGCTCTGACTCCGTCATAAACAGACACCTCCACAATAACTAGATCTTCCTTACCGTAAAATTTTCCACCTGAATGAGTTATTACCTGCGAATCATCCTCATACACAACCTTATTCAACGCATCCTCAACCAGCTTGTAATAATTACTTACATCAGGCTTAACTACCGGAAGTATCTCTTTATCACATGCTTGTTTTTTTCTCCAATTCGACCATGAGTCAGGTGGCCTTTTAATCACAACAACATCCAAGTGAACCGGCAATTCCGTAGGCTTGCTTATCCCATACTCAAGCATTACATCTAAAGCAGTATCAGAAATTATCTTTTCATATTCTTTATTATTAGATGGCTTATAGAATCTAATAAATCCACCAGCAGCGGTTCCTCTTGGTCTGGATTGCGGAACAGCTTTTACGTTTACAACAAAGTCCAAGTATTTTCTAAGCTGCATTGTTTTCGCCTCTTTTTTTATACTTAGCCAAGTAAATATCTTTCAACTCTGGATCAATATCGTAGTAACCGTTCCATACAGTAATTTGACTAATAGTAGACTCGCTGCAAAAAAACTTATCAGCGATATGTTTTAATATCGTTCCATTAAATCTTAATTTCCTAATTTCTCTTATTTGGTCTATGCTAAATCTTGGATTGGTCTTTCCTGCATAGCTATAATTTCTGTAGTTTGCACGCTCAATTATGATCGTGCCATCTAGATAGTATTTTTTTAGATACCTTATTTCACCATTAAACATGCGACAGACTGTCGTCAAATGCATCCCTAATTTTTTAGCTATATCTCTAAGCCCGATACCTTCTTTTCTCATCCTTCCAGCAGCCAATATTTTATTAACATCAATACCATTAGCTGGCCTATAAAATTCTATGTATTCATTCTTTAGATCGGCGTCTAAATTCTTATAAGTGGCCCATGTTGTGATTTTGCATATAAACGATTCATTGAAATTAAATAATTCAGACAATTCAGCAATTGATTTACCTGACTTTCTGCCATCTCTAATCGCTCTTATAATTTCATCAGATATTCTTGGTGGGGGCGTATATATATTATGCTGTGGTCTTTTATCTCTCCTAAAACCATTATCGTGAATAGTAGAAACATGATCATAAGAATGTTCTCCAGCTTCAATAGCCTTTAAAGCATTAATGGCCTGGTCAAAATTACCTGTCGCTATATCAACTATCGATAACATCTTTACCTCTTTGTAGAATGTACATGGCAATAATTTGTCACTCATAACCGATCCATAGCTAAATATTTGTTTTGCAAATCAAGCAGCCAGTATTCGTTAGGCAATCGATACAACCTGCAAAAAGCCTTCACTCCCATGCCATGAACACCACTTGATCCGGTATGGTGATCCGCACACAAGCAAACTGTCATGTAATCGCTTCTTGGTTCGCTGCCTTCTGCGATATGATGAACATGACCTAATACGTGTTGGCCGTCATACTCTCTACACAACACGCAACCAGTACTAGCAACCTTATCTAAATGATGTTTTTTAGAATTCATACGAAAGTAAAATAAAAATAACTATGTTTTACTTACAAGAGAAAAAGTAAAACAATCAAAACTCATATTGATTCGCTAATTGTTCAATTGCATCAGGAGTCATGCTTGGCCAATACTCAGTATGCAAGTAATGGCATATCTTTCTCGCCACCTCTTGATATTCGCCTTCGTCCATATTTTCAAAAGACAAGCTGCTAGGTATTCTCATCAGCTCCCACTTGCCATGTAAAAAAACTTTTAACTCATCACATCCGGCATTTGCTTCGATCTGCAACCGCTTTAGTGCATCATGCGGTTTATAACTACAAAACGATTCGATATTTTCAACAACCAATCCACCAATCTTGTGCAGCAATCGATTAAAACGCGGATTACGAAGCTTTGACATGCTTACTAATACCAAATCATTCAAGCTATATTTACGTGCTCGTAAACGCGATTCTGCGTAGTTGTCAGCAGGCATCAAGCAACCTTTTTGTACTTTAAAAAATATCTTTTCTTTACTCATATGACTGAATGCACCTAATCCTTAACGCAATCTCAAAAAATGATTTTCTAACTTGCTCATAAATATCATTGCTACTCTTTATCCTTGTTTTTAACTCTTCAATCTCTGCTTTAGTGCATTTGTAATGTTTCATTAGCAATTCAAAATCATCCACAAACTGCTTACTAATTTTTATTTTTTCTTCACTTTTCATTAGTTAAAATCCTGGCTAATGTAGGGGTTAAGGTGATATCCCTAACCGAACTACGGTGTAATTTGCCCAAATTGTCCCCAAGTCAAAACTAACGCAAGCTGCCTTATATGGCGGCCAACCAATCCCCACCGTCTCCGGTATCACCTTTTTTACGCTTGCTCGTCATGTCGCTGCATGATCCCCCCCTACAACAGGGATTCCAACTTGTTTCCTCTATAATTCCACGCCGCCGAGTGCCGCGCTTACTATCGTGTGGAGTACGGCCCTCAAGGCTTGCTGTAAATTAATTTCTTTATTTCTTGAGTTACTTTAAACACGCCAAATTTGACATGGTAATCATTGATATCAAAACCTATTACAGGAGGCATCCAGAAGCGTTTGCCGCTATCTAGTGCCACTTTTTCACCAACACCTGAATGATCGTTATCAGCTACCACAAATCCATCCATGCGCTTTGCAAACCGCCCTAAATTAGATGCGGAAAACGTAACGTAAATGGTGTGATTGATCTTAAGAGATTGGAGAATGACGTGAAGGCTTAAGCCTGATGCATAGCCCTCAACAAAAAAAACGCTATTTCCATTACCAATCTGGAAATAAGCATCTTGAGAAGATTGCCCGTAAAGGAATTTTTTATTCCCTTCGGCATTAATCATTTGGCAACCGACAACTGAATCGCCTTTGTACATTGGAATAACTAAAATACTTTCATCATCCTTGTACCAAACATTAGCGCTCATTTCTGCAAAACCTTTTTTGGCTAGATAAGGATGCAAGTTAAGTTCGCATTGGCTCAATATCCACTGAGATTTTTTTGCCGCCTCAGAGTTAATCCTTGCGCGATATTGATAGTATTTAGCTGTTCTTTCTTTAATCTTTTGCTTTGCTTGTCCGTGGTCTTTTATTGATCCAGAAAACCATATGACTGGTGACTCATGAACCGCGTGATCTTGAACCCATCCAAAATCGCCAGCATAAAAATAAGCACCATTCTTTTTATTTGGTTTGGATTCGGTAGCGCATCTAACAATACGGCTGAATGATAACGTGTCAATAACAAGGCCATGGCTAGATGCAAATTGGATAAAATCGTTCATTTAGATTTCCTATTGGCAAATTTAATGAACCTAGATTTAATCCAATCGCTTACGCCGCCGGTTAATGGCTCTCTACCTTCCGCAAATCTAGGCCATTCACCAAACTTTTCTCGATACTTAACTCTAGCCCAGCTAGGCTTATAGTGCGGTTTAGAGTCTTGATATGTTAGTAACTGGTGGAAGAATGACCGTCTATAGTCAGCTTCTTTTTTTAATGTATCGCCAACCTCGACCAACTCACCAGACTTAACAATAACATCATTATTTTTCTGTTTAACATAGCCGCAACATGGGCATATATCAGTTCTATGTGGCCATAAATGAGAACATTTAGGACATTTTGCGGATTCTTTTTCTTTGTCTGTTGGCTCTGGCTTAGGCTTTTCCTTGCCATCATCTAGTTCGGATACGCCGTTGTGATAAAGATCATCCCAGTCGCCTAAAAACCTTAGATAGTTGCCTGAGTGACAATTGTGTACTAATAATCCCTCACAAGTGAAGCAATTGTTTTGTCCGGCATCGAGTATGTCCCATACTTCCCTTTTGGTTTTATTGAAGGCTTTCTGTATCTTTCCACTATTTGTTCTGCTGTCATGCCAGCCCAAAAGAAACGCTTCAATGTGCTGTCTGAATATAAAATATCCGGGTAATCTATCCTGAATTTGTGCATCCTTGCTACACTTTGATTCCCACGCTTGTTTTGCTGATTCAATTCCACCGATAGCCAGCGCAAATTCCCAGGTTCGTAATGTCCATTTGGGTTTACTCTGTCTAATTGTATTCTCGATCTTTCCGCAACAGACGAAAACTTCGGCAAACCGAGATTTTCCATAATCCACATAGTCCCTTGCTTTACCCCAGAAAATCTGAACTCTATCCCCCGTCCTCCGTAAGCTTGATATTGATCGCATGATTTTGAACAACACCTTGCTCTCATAGCCTGCACTCTGTTGTAAAGCCACATTGGATAAATTGGGTCCGGCTGATTGCATGACCTGCATCCTTTTGTTTTTCCAGACTGCAAATTTGATAAAGAAATCAAATTTCGATATCCACAAGACACGCATTCGCAAAAAACATGAATAAACCTCCTTTGCCTTGCGCCCAGCCAAAAAACTTGTGCGTCGTATATCCGCACCGATCCGTATTGGATTCCGACCAACTCCGGTCTGTGTGATTCTGATTTGTTTGTTGGCACACTCCCCAAAGGTGCGCCAACCTTCGGTAGTGTGGACAATGTGTCCTGCGGTTGCCGTAAGACCTTGGTATGTGATGACTTCTTGAATTCCATTGCAAACTGCTCCACCGTGATTTACAAAGTTATCTCCATCCCATATTTTATGGGATTTGGTTACTTTGTCAATGGGGATTAATCCTTCATCCGTTAAAACGCGGCTGCCCTTCGCAATACAAAGCCATAAAGAAAAATCCTTGCCTGGATGCGCCCTCATTACCCTGCCCATCTGTTGCACATGTGAAGAAAATGACTTAGTAAACGGCCTTGCTGATATCCCTATTTTTACATCTGGAACATCAAAGCCTTTTGTAAGAATGTCTGTAGCAATAAGTCCATGAATACTGCTATCTTCCTTGCTAAATTCTTTTATTGCTTCAGCTTTAAATTCATCATCATCTTTGTAACTCAATGAAATAAAGTTATATCCAGCCTGTGCGAATTTGTCTTGAAGATCAGCTCCATGGGCAACGCCAGCACAAAACACTATCGTTTTTTCTGGTTTACCAAATATCTGATGAGTTTTTTTGACCCACTCGCTTACTATGTCGCCGGTTATTTTTATCCCGCGCTGTGTTGCTTCACTTTGTGACCACTCACCGGCTACTTTCTTGGCATCTGTCATATCAATTTCTTTCGATATGAATACGCGCAATGGAACAAGAGAGCCTTCACCAACAAGTTCTGATGTTGTAACTGGGGTAATTATGTCCTGATAAACAGACCCCAAACCTTTGGTAAAAGGTGATGCGCTAAGACCTATTGTTGGAACATTATTGTTCTTTATGTATGCTACTGTCCCTTGTCTCTGGCAGTGAGCTTCATCAATTATCAGCAAATCAAATAATGGAATAGAGTCCAATTTTTCCAATGTCTGAGCGCTGCAAACCTGAATGCGTTCTTGAGGTCTCCACCTCCACGAACCGGCCTGAATCACGCCGTGATCAACACCATACTTATCAAGTCTCACACTTGTTTGCTGGCACAGAACAACACGATCCATGATAATTGCCGATCTTTTGTTTTTTTCAGCCGACTGTCTTAACAAACTTATAGCTATCTCTGTTTTTCCAAAACCTGTTGGCCCATATAGCAAGACTCTTTTATTGCCATTGGCAATTGATTGACGGCACAAATCAATAGCTTTGTCTTGACTTGGTCTAAGGACTAGACTAGACATGATGATTATGTTTCTTTAAGTTAAGAATAGCTGGTATAACCCTGAGGTTATACTCAACATGCAAGCCGCAAACGTTACGTCCTTGCAATGGCACTATATGGTCGACATGCCACTTAATGTTTGTTGATTGTGATCTTAAAAATGCCAAATCATATATCTCTGATAGCACCCAATGGTCTGCCCAAACAGGTGTTGCTTTTAGCCTTCTTGCATGTCGCTTGGCTGTGTTAGCATTTATCTTTCCTTTGTTGTTAAGTTTGTATTGTTTTATTTTTTCTTTATTTGCGGCTTTGTATGATCTTGATTTCTCAATCAATGATTCTCTATTTAGCCGGTAATCAATGACACGTTTCTTTAGCACATACTCGATGTTATTTTTAATCCAATCGGCAGTTTTCTGCCTTCTATGTACAGCGTTATCTTTTCTATACTGGATTAACTTTTGTTTATTATTTACTCTGTAATCCAATTTCTTTAGATATATAATCTCTTTATTCTTGGCTCGGTATTGGCTGTCATATTCTGCTTTTTTGTTTTTGTTCTTTGATGTGTAATCCATCATGTATATAGAAATGCACGATTTGCATTGGCTCTTTTTGCCGTCTGTCGACTTTCTTTCATTAGAGAAGTCTGAGTGCGGTTTAAATTCCATGCACTTTCTGCATGTTTTATAAAGAAAATTATCCAATCTGAGCGCCTAATTTTTTCAATTGATTGCGTTGACTAACAAGCTGTTTCTTCAACTCCCCGTTCTCAACCATATAACTGTCACGAGAAGACTTAACAGCGTCAAGCTCAGCTTCTAAAGACTTAACGAGAGCACGTAAATCTGCAATTATTTCGGAAGCGCTTTGTATTTCATCTTCAGGTAATTGATTAGCCGCTAATGCGTCTTTTAATCTAGTGTTTTCTTCATCCAGCATTACCACAGCATCTTTTAACTCTAGAATGATCTGATCGCGATCATCAGAACAATCATCAATCTCTTCAGGTATTTCTTCTTTTGTTTTTCTTGGCGATATTTTCTCAACTGCTTTTGGTAGAGATATTTCTCCATGAGCAACTTGTTTAGCAAGCTCAGGATCGGCTTTGGCTACCTTATCGGCTTTCATTTGTGTATCTCTATGAACACCAGCAGCATTGGCGCGTTTTTCTACAGTATCAAAGTCGTTAGCACGACCTTGATCTGACTTTCTATCACCACCGTGACTATTAGCCTTGCTCCAGTCCTGAGCACTAGCAACAATGGCCGCCTGTTGGCCTGGTGTCATGTGTCTTCTGTGCAAGTTTGCAGACAACACAAATGAAACAATATTGTCGCCATCAAAATCAACAAACTCAGGTTCTATACCGGCCTCAACGCATGCTCTATAACGGTTACCACCGTCAAGAATCATGCCGTCCTTAAGTACAATAGGCTGCCTTAACCCATTCTGTTTAATATCTTCTTTAAGCGCATTAAATTCATTCCCGTCTAATCTTGGGAATAATGTGCACAGCGGGTGTAATTCGTAATTCATATTTATCCTTTTAGACGCCGGACGTTTCCGCCCGGCTTTGCACTTTGTTATGCTACTCAATCCATCTGAGGCCGATTTTTCAGCTTACGCTGTGGCGCTGGATTGCTCATTCACACACTTAAGGAGAGAGTGTTCGTAGAATAAAAAAAGCCAGCAGGATAAGGGAGGGGAACCTGCTGGCAAAGTGCGCTGAGTAGTAGCGCTTGGGATAATCGTTAAAGCTTTCACTTAATTTTCCGTTTCCGATAATTCGGGCCATTTTTTCCAGTAACTAGATGGATGTAGCATTTGTCTTGTTACTTGCTTTCTTGAGTTTTGTTCGATAAGAACGCTTAACTCTGGCCCGAGCTCATGGTTTCTATAAATGGCCTTTTTTAAATAGGCAAGCGTTGTGTTGCATCTTTTTGCAAAATTTTCACGCTCATCTAAAGGAAGGCTAAAAATAAATTTTTTGAGTTCTTGCATTTGTTTTCCGTTATTCATAGCAAGAAGAATACATTAAGGTATCGTTGATGTCAATACCTTTGGGTTTAGAGGTTCCATAAACACATAATTGATTGATATGGATAATCTTGATCAGAAAAAAAAAGAATACATAAAGGTATTGACAATATAAATACCTACTGGTATTATTCACCTGACAACTTAGTTAATGGGTGAATCAAATGCTAGACGAATCTCAGTACGAATACCTCGAATTTCAAGAAATCAACAACAAACGCCTTGAGTTAGTGGCTATCAGATTGCGCGAAGAAATGCCGCAGCTATTTAACCTTATGGTTGATGAGTACGCGCCAATAGACCTGATATCAATCGCGTGCCAGATCGACGAAACATTTCCAAAGCTATTCGCAATCCTTGAAAGAGACACAGAAAACCAGCTTGAAATTTTGTGCGAAAAAGAAAACGAGTACCAAAAAAGCAATACCGATGCTGATGATCCGGCTAACTACTTAAAGCGAGACGCAAGAAGATGAAAATAACAAAAGAAAACTTAATTGCATGGCAAGCGAGCAGTGAATATGTTGATTTTTTCAATAAACAATTCACGTCAGGCGAGGCTGAACATCAAGATGTTTTAAACGCACTAGCAGAAGAAAATGAAGTTGCATTTGCGAAATGGCTTATTAGTAAAGTTGGCAAAAATTACGATGCAATTGAATTAGATGAAATTATCGGGAATAAATCCTTCTTTTTTGCTGGATCTATCAAAGTAAGAAAAAATATAAAAATAGAAGGATTCTTAATAGCTGGGGGCAGCATTAAGGCCGGATGTGGCATTGAGGCTGGAGATGGCATTAAGGCCGGATTGGGCATTGAGGCCGGATTGGGCATTGAGGCTGGAGATGGCATTGAGGCCAGATGGGGCATTGAGGCTGGAGATGGCATTAAGGCCGGATGGGGCATTAAGGCCGGAGATGGCATTAAGGCCGGATGGGGCATTAAGGCCGGAGATGGCATTAAGGCTGGATGGGGCATTGAGGCTGGAGATGGCATTGAGGCTGGAGATGGCATTGAGGCCAGATGGGGCATTAAGGCCGGAGGAGAGGGCATTAAGGCCGGATGGGGCATTAAGGCCGGAGAGGGCATTGAGGCTGGATGGGGCATTGAGGCTGGAGAGGGCATTAAGGCTGGTGTTGAATTTGGAATATTTGCTGGTTTAAAAATAAAAATACCAGAATGGAGCACTCATGCAATAGTGAAAGCTAGAGAAAAGCCTATGAATTTAATTAGTGGATTTTGGAATGAGTAATTTTGTTAAAAGATATCGCTTTTGGCTAAGAAATGGATTTGATGTATTAGAAGCCGCAATGCAGGCACACAGAATAAAAGATGAAAACTTTTATAAGCAGCAAAGAAGGATGAAGCACGTATTTAATAAATCACGTTAATAGGAGCAACAATGAGCACAGTTTATTACTTAATAGCAGCAATCATGACAAGCCAAGCAAATGTTGGTTACAAAGGATTCGACGCAGCAGTAGTAGCAAAATACACAAACGCAACAGCATGCGCTAACGCAGCAGCAAGCGTTGAAAATTTAATCGTTGATCTAACACCAACAACAACGGTTATTAACTCTAACACGCATGCTTTCTGTGTAACCGCGCCAAGCGTTTCAAGTGGAGTGAGCTACACGCTGGTTTCTCAATACTGGGACGGTCGCAATAACTCAGCAAGAAATGTCCATAAGTTTTCTATACCTAACTTCCAATCGAACGCTGGATGTGTAGCTGCTGGCGAAATGATTGAAAACAGCATCGAACAACATTACGCAACAGCAAGCATACCGAATGTATTTGTTGACTACCGCTGCGTGCAAGTTCAGTAATTAATAGAAGCCGGAGCAATCCGGCTTAACTGGAGAGTGAAATGAATATCGATACAGATTACGAAGAAAAAAGAGACCTAAGAATGATCGTCGGTTTTATTGTAATTACTGTGTTTGTTGTGATGATGGTAAGTGTAACGATGGCCGCATTTAAATACTTAAATGACGGAGATTATCCAAGCGAATACACGCATTTATATTATGAATCATGCCAAGGAGATGGTCGTGGACATTGATAACTTAACTTTTGGTCAGATAAAAAAAATTCAAAATTTATTTGAAAATAAATCAGAAAAAGAAAAAACACATCCTATGATTGGCAAAAGATGTCTGCTTAGATGCCATTCCGCTGGTGTACACATTGGAACGGTTGCTCAAATAAATGAAGAAACATCAACAGAGGTTTATTTAAAAGACTCAATAAGGCTATGGAAATGGTCTGGAGGTGGCCTGTCTCTATCTGCTGTGGCAAATAACGGAATAAAAAATGGAAGACTAAATGAAACAGGAGACATTTATTTAACAGGAGTTATTGAATTTATACCTGTAACAGACGAAGCCTGGGAAAGTTATGAAAAATTTATTGAAGATTAATTTGTTTGCGGGCTCTGGCTCTGGCTCTGGCGATGGATCTGGCTATGGATCTGGCTCTGGCGATGGCTATGGCTCTGGCGATGGCTATGGCGATGGCGATGGCTCTGGCTATGGCTATGGCTCTGGCTCTGGCTCTGGCGATGGCTATGGCTATGGCGATGGCGATGGCTCTGGCTCTAAAGTTTTAGAGGATTAAATGAAAACGCCTGAGAAAAAAGATTATTGGTTTTTAACTTATGGCCACAACGGGAAACGCTTTTTACCAAATGGCCCAACTGTTGTTTTTGATTCAAAAGAAGAAGCCGACAGAATCATAAGCATGACAAGACGTTCAAACGAACCAGACGAAGGCCATTCGGCCTACTTGAAATTTATTAAAAAAAAAGGATGGGAATAATCCCAAAACACGAAAGGACCATTTTATGGCTAAAAAAGTAACTGTTCCAAAGAAAGCACAGAATGAATTAATTAGCAGATTCTCAAAAAAACAATCTGCTAAGATTAAACTAGACGCGCCAACACTAAGACACGCTGCGGATCTGTTTGCAGAATCGCTTTTAGAGTGTAGTGCAGAAACACAGGCAGCCTATGCTGCGGCGATGATCAAGAGCATTTAGTGATCGAGATTAAGCCGGACTCTGTAACTTTTAAACGCTGGCCTATGTCTATAAGCTCGAATCAATTATACGCTTCTGTCAGGGGCCGTTTAATTAAATCAAGCGAGGGCAGAAGGTACACGACTCAAGTTATGCACTGGGCTTTAGAAAACAGAAGCGCTCTTGATAAAATAAGGTCGATACTGAGGGGTAAAACCTTACGAGTCGATTGCGCGTTCTATTTCCCTAAATCTAAACTGATTACGAAAAAGAATACTTTGAAACGCATTGATTGGAGCAATAGAATTAAACTTGTGCATGATTGTCTTTCGGATGCGATTGGCGTTGACGACTCTCATTTTATTTCTGGATATTGCTGTAAGAAAATAAGTGACAATGATGAGAGCTATATAGATATAACAATTTCAGCCGAGGAAATGAAGACATGAAAAAGAAAAAGATTTTAAAAACTATAAATTACGATGAATATATTGTTTGGCTTCTATCTGAAAGACTTAAAAGGGACTTGCAAAACCTAAAAGGCGCATCTTGCCGCCGTCGTTAAATAAGCGCTCTTGTGTGAATATCCCTTGTGCCTTGCCGTCTGGCCCGAATGAATTGGCCTCTATGGTTTTAAAATAAGAATCAAAAACACGGAGCACGATGCCTGCGTGACCGTTAACGCTATTTCCATGTTGCCAAATAGCGATATACCCCGGCACCGGATAACGAGTCGTTTTTAAATAAGGCGCAGTCGAATTCCAAAGATCAAGACAACCTTCGGTCGATTTTAAAGGCGAAATTAAATTTAATTCTAATTCTACAAACGCTAGGATTGTTTGCACCCAAGCCATGCAATAGGCCTCGCCCTTGTGTTTGCGATCGACAGTTAGTCCAATCATATCAATAAACTCACCACGATTATCATTGTTCAATTCTTTCACGCCAACCCAAGGCGCAGCAGCGTGAGTGATTGCAGGCCGCCAGAGCCCGTTTTTCTTCGCAAATTGATAGTCCTCTGAGTCTGCCAAAGATGTGCGCATTGCATTAATTAAGTCAGGCTCTAGCTTTCTCAATTTCTAACCTCGTAAACTATTTTTAAATTGCTGATTTCTTTAAAAGCGGCGTCGTAAAAATCTTGCGGCGTAATTTCTTTATTCTTCAAAACGTGACTCATGAACGAGTCATCAAATTCGTGATATGATAAAAACCCAATTTCAGAGCAATAAGCCTTTTTGTTTCCAAACTTAAACAGATAATCATAGGGCCATCCGATAAACTTATTAACAAAAATAGACGCCTGATAATTTACAAGCTTGTTCCCGGTGTATCTGACAAGCGCAACACCTTTTTTCTTAAATAACCATTCCTCTAAATCTTGAGCCCTAACTTTAGGCGCTATTGCCTCAATGACTTTTTTTTCGTTATTTATCACAGCAAGATGATCCCAGTCGCCAGGAATAAAAGGAGAGGTTAATCGACCGCCTTCGTAGCTCACAAGAAGATCGCCCTTGCGATAGCGTTTTAAAATAGCGCTAACTTGATCTCTAGTCATTTCTGGCTCTGGTCTCGATAGCCTTTGCAAAAGCTTTTGAATCGGAGTCACTAGCCACAAAAAAATGTCTCTAAGTTTAGCGAACATTTAACCACCAATATTTGAACTTCATATTTCCCCAGTTGTAAGCGCCTGGAGTGGTGCAGATGAGCCCGTCGATAGTTTCAGCCGACAAAATTAAATTAGGTCGCTGCTCAAGTACGAACTCACCCGTCTTTTCATTAACTCCGGTTACTGTGCGGTTTTTAATGATTCCCGCTTTCGAATCAATAACAACGATCGGGACTCGCGTCCCGTCGCAAGCAAATAAAATGCTACTTAAGAAAACGATCAAGACTTTCATCTTTTTCTTTTTCCGTTAAAAGCGCATTAGCTTTGTCGGCTTCATACGCATTCAACTTTTCTTCAAATTGCTTTTTTAATTCGTGCTTAACTTTGAAATAATCTAAAACGAAAATCACAACCTTAAACACGATTGAAGCAAGCCAAGCTTTCGGGCCAGACATTTGCGAAATTGCCGCAGCTCCTAGTGCTTTGATCGCTGTAAAAAATGATTCCATTCATCCAACCTTCGGAGCAAGCTTTGCAACAAAATCCTTTTCTAGTGCGTCTGCGATAAGTGGCTCTAGAGCGCCCAACACAACGTCGTCATAAGGATTCGGACTATCTGCCACGACTTTTCTAATCTTTGGCAAATAGATTTCTTTTGCTAATTCTTTCGCGCATGCTTGAGCATGTTTTAAAACAATTTCTTTTGCTTCCATGATTAAACCTTCGGGAAAAGTGCGGTCTTTAAATCGATCGCCTCTTGTTGCAAAGCTGATTCAAGTTTCAACTCTAAATCAACCAATTGAGCAGCTTTTTCCTCAGCGATCTTTTGATCAAGCTCAGCTTGTGAATAAATTTTATCGCCTTGAGGAGGTACTTCACCGACGGGGCTAACCGGAACGCTGGCCACACCTGCTTGAAAACCTTCTTCGTATCCGGCTTTTTTGCCTTCTTCGAATCCTGCAAGTTTTCCTTCTTCAAATTTTGCTTGGCCGTAGACTTCGACTTCTGATTTTACTTCTTCCACTTGTATTTTTCCTATTCCTAAGCTTTCGCTTATTGATTGTAGTTTGTTTAAGATTTCCATTTTTGTTTTTCTCCTTTGGTTTTTGATTTTAAAGTTCGTAAGCGTACAGCTTACAATGAGAAACGTACATGCTAGTGCTTGCTGACGACACAGCTTGCACTTTGTATACGTAAGTTCCAGCGGACGGCGTATCGAGCATGAATATCACTCCAGGCGCGACCCGCGTGTTTGGGTCAAAGTCATTTCTGCTAATGTCTGTCGAATCTCTTTTTATATAAACAAGTCCGCCGTTTGATCCGGACGGCCCAACATAGTTTGTCCCGATCTGACTTCCAGAAATTAAGCCGACCGCCACTGGTCGTCCTGAGGTTGTAATCGTTACTGAAAGATTTGTAACATCGACTTGCGATGTTGAAGTCGTTGAAAATGACCCGCTCGAAGAACTAATTTGATGCCCCAAGGCCTCTAGCTTGTCTCTTGTTACAGCGCCATCTGCGATTTTTCCTGTTGTTACAGACAAATTGTCGAGCTTTGCTGTGGTTATCGCTAAGTTTGCAATTTGTGAGGTGTTGATAACAGACGACCCAGCAGAAAATCCCGTTTGAATTTCAATAGGAGCCGCAGCCCAAGTACCAGCCGCCGCTTGGTTTGACGTTAGTCGTCCAATTAATCTTATTGCCTTATTAGTGCGAGCAGCGACCGAGTAAATTGTTGATCCGCTGTCAGCACCGCCAGCACCACCCTCTGCCGTCGTGCTTTTTGCCGACTCTTCAGTGTAATACGTGCCGGAAACCGCAATTTCTGCCACGCCGTCATTGTTAATTAAGTAAACATATATGTATAAATCAACTCCGCTTGTGTGTCCCAACGTTGACCCGCTAGAAACCGTCATCGACAAAGCGCTTTGAATTGTTACCAAAGAAGGAAGCCCGTTTGATAGTGAGCTTGATCTAAAGCCAACCCTAACAGCATTTCCTATACTTGGGGTTGAACCGTCGGCAGCTTTTACATTAATCGTTAAGGCGTTAGAGCTTACCGAGCAAGTGATTCCAAGATTTTCAATATAGTCAGCACTCGCAAGGCTTGTAATTGATGATTGATTAACGTTGTCAACCGTCCATTGTTCAACGTCGGCAGAATCGGTTAATTTAACTTTATAAGATTTAGCGCCACCCATCCACAAATCACACTCCCCGTTTGCGTCTAAAATAATAGGATTTGTATTCGAACTTGTTTCGGTTGCGTCTGTATACGTGATTTGTGGTGTTGTTGTCCCAGCTTCATAGGTGTACAGCTTGCCGCCAGATAGCGGAAGCCCAGAGGCTGAAAAATATCTTTGTCTAATTTGTGGAGGAAGAATTGCCATTTAAGGCTCCTTAATTTTTAAAGTCGTTTTTATTTCTACTAACGACTTGTTGATTTCTTTTAATTCGTGAACCATATCTTTTTTTTCTTGTTTTAAATCTTGAATGTCTTGTGTGTTTGCGGAAACATTCGAATAAAGCATCGAAATCCAAACAATGAATCCGATCACAACAGGGCCTATCGAAAATAACGTAAACAGTGGTATTTTTGTTTTTTCTGTGAT
Organism: uncultured Chlamydiae bacterium; assembly: GCA_937894565.1. Lineage (GTDB taxonomy): Bacteria > Chlamydiota > Chlamydiia > Chlamydiales > CALBHK01 > CALBHK01. The sequence continues at coordinate 37,608 of CALBHK010000018.1, read as the reverse complement.
CGCATCCATGCGCTCCCCCTAGGCCGTTAAATAAGTAAACGAAAATGTAAAAATAGAGTTGTCACTCATGTCGCCAGATGAAAGCGCAGAAGATGACCCAACCCCAGATGGGCTTTTTAAAATCGTCGCATCCGTTGAGTTTGAATTAACATAGCCAGTCATCGTCCCGGTGGAACCGGACCAGCTTGAAAAAACAATCGCCGCAGAACTTCCATAATTTGCATTGTTAACACTCGTAAAAGGAAGGCCCGTTAGCTTTGCCGAACCAGTTGATGATCCACGAGAGGTAAAGGTCAACCATCCCCAACACGTCACCATTCTTCCGGTCTTAAAGTAATATCCACTTTGAACACTAAACGTCATTCCGGTGCTGCCTCCGCCGAAGGACCAAGCAGGCGTCCACGTCCCCTCTGACACTGTGCTAGAGTAAAATATTTGACTAATTGCCCCCGCTTGAATTTGAGATGGTGCCGTTGACCACGTTCCGGCAGTTGCTTGATTTACCGTTAATCTTCCAACAACTCTTATCGGGACATTTGTTCTAGCTGCAATTGAGTAGATCGGTGACCGAGAATCAGCCGCGCCGCTTGCACCCTCAGCCACAGTGGTATAGAGCCCAGTTTCAGGATAAAGAGTTGATGAAACCGCCATTTCAGCTACGCCGTTGTAATTTAATAAGTATACATAAATATAATCAGTGACGCCGTTTGCATGGCCCAAAGTTGAACCACTTGAAACAACCATCCCTAAAGACGAACCAACAGTTAACACCGAAGTTAATCCGCTAGATAATGTTGTAGAGCGAAACCCCACAGTTACCGGACTAAGAGCGGTAGGATCGGCACCTGTCGAGTTTGTTAGGTTTATCGTTAATGCACTTGACCCAGTTGATGCGCTCAATCCAAAATTTTGCAAAAGATCCGGGCTTGACTCTGTGTTTTCAGATGCTTGATTGACGTTGTCTGTTGTTTTTAGAGTTACGTCCGAAGAGTCAGTTATGACAAACTTGTAAGCGCGGGAGCCAAGCCACATGTCGCAAGCGCCGTTAGAGTCCAATATGATCGGATTAGCATTTGCTGTGTCCTCTGTCGCATCGGTGTAAGTCTCAAGCGGCGTCGTTGTTCCAGCTTCATAGGTGTAAACTTTTCCACCGACGAGAGGAGCGCCACTGTCATCGGTGAATTTTTGTTGAATTTGTGGTGCTAAAATCGCCATTTTTTCCTCTATTTAAGTCCTAAAAATTGACCCTTAGTTAAAAGTTTTTGTATTCGTTCGCCGAAAGTATTTGGATCGTTGTTTGATGAAAGCTCTGATGACCAAGGGTTTCCGGCTCCGCCCGCGTCTGATAACGCTTTTCCAGTGGTCCCCGCAGTGGCATGATCTGCTAAAATCGCTTCCCAAACAGCAGCCGCCAAGCGCTCAACATCATCATTTGATAAATACCCAGACGCACCGATTGAAATGGTTCCGCCAAGTCGTCCCGTACCTTTTAAATTCACAGAAGAGGACGCAATACCGGCGGCTGACGCCTCAATTGGAATGATCGCACCAAGGTTAGCCACAACAGTCGCAGCACCCGCCACAGTTGCACTCATTGACGAGGTGACAATCGTGTCAGCCGTTACCGTTGCGCTGCCTGCGGCAGACGCTTCGATTTCAACCAAGCCAACAGCGTTCGCCGATCCTGTTACTGTTGCAACACCGGCAATCGAATCCAGAGCCGCAATCTTTGCACTTAAAGCCGCACCTGTTACCGTTGCAACGCCCTCAACATTTCTTCTCGGCCCAAGTTCACCGCCTTTAATCGGTAGCATGAACGCCGACCCGGGACCGTAACCAGTTCCTGGAATTGAGGACTTATTAAATTGGAGTTGTCCGCGCGCTCTTAAAATATTCGTCGAAAGGCTTAACGCTTTAGTATTGCCGTGATTTGAAAGCGCGGTTGTTGTCCCCCCGTGAACCCTTTGAAACGATTTATTTAAGATTGTTTGGTTTCCAATTAATGCCATCTAGATCAGCCCCATACCACGTCAAAATGACCAACGAAAGCCGAGTTGACCGGAGTCGCAGCGCCTGAGTTAAGTATCCAGTACAGAGCCGCGCCGTCGTAAATGCGCGGCAATCCACCAGGAACCTGGGATAAAAACTCACGCTCTGATGCGATACCCAAAGTCGTGATCGGTAAATTAAACAAAGGCTTTACAAGGCCGACTGAGTATTCACCAGACACGTATGAGGTAGAGTTTTGAATTGTGTCGATTTGTGCGATCCCACCATCACCACCCTGACGAGGCATATATGGGTTGTACTTACCTGATCCAGTTCCTGAATATAAAATCAAGCCATTGGCTGGTGTTGTCTTCCCAACTGGCAACGTTGTCGGTGTTGCACGCGATGCTGTTTGCTGTTCATTCGTATAACCCAAAGACAAGTTCGGAGTTGCAGCACCCAGAGGCGTCGCGTTTGTATTCCAAATTATCGACTGCAATCCAGCGCCATTTGTATATCGAGGTAGTAGAGTGTTAATCGTGTGTGTTCCGGTTCCTGCGTCAGTAATGTTAATCGCAGTACCAGCGACCGCATTCGCGTAAGATGTGGCTAGCTTTATTGTCGTATCTGTTACTTTAATTACATAGTAATCTGTTGCGGTGGCCAAACCACCGGGCAAGGTTGTTGTTGTTGTTAATCTTACTCTCGTGTAAGGCATCAAGTTGATATTTGAATGAGTACAAACATCAGTCGAAGCATCAGCCGTGAACGTGCTAAATGATGCTAATGTGTTTGTCGTTGATTGCGCTGTCGTCGTCGTAACAGATGTCACTCGATAGAAACCAACCAAATCAACTAAAGTTAAAATACATGGCGCTGTTGTTGCTGCTGTTGACCACGCAGAGGCATTTGCAATGTATTTATAATACGGACTTACGCTGTCGCCCGATAAAATCGGTGATGCGTTCGCCGTTGATGATGTTACTGGCTGAAATAGTAAGTTAGTTCCTGTGTTGAAAAGTGAATCAGCACCAGGATTTCCAGCACCACGGGCCAAGAAATGACACTCACTCGCTGTGGCCGCTGTTGTTGGTAAAAAGTTCTTATTCCAATCAACTCGCAAGCTTCGCCCGTTTACCGTCGCCTGTTGTATCATGTCGTCAAAAGATGTAAAACCTGCCATACTATACTCCTATTTGTTCCATACCGTTTCGATGTCTCCGAAAAAAGTTAACCCGTTAATTGCGGCACTCGGACACACCAATAAATTTAAATAAGCATCATCATAAATTTTAGGGAGCTGAGATTGATGCACTATCAACTCCGTTTCACTTGGCGATGTTGTCTCGAAAATAGTTCCAGTCATTAATGGTTTAACCAAAACCAAAGCAAATAATCCCACATCTAAAGTCGAAGGAAATGTCACGGACTCTATTGATCTAACGCCCTTGTCACCGGTTTGAAGCCCAATGAAAGGGACACTTCCGATCACAGTGTTAAGTCCATGATGACAATTTAAAATTGAACCGTTTGCAGTCGCTAGACTCATCGTCACTGTTTTACTTGTACGCCCAGAAACGCCGTCAGAGTTTGTATAATTCACTGTAAATCGTGGCGATAAAGATGTGCCCGCCGCGACAGATACGGCCATCATCTGAACACCAACGCCGTCCGTATATCTTGGCAGCGCTAAAGTGTTGTCCATTATTTGTTCGTCGTTCGTCCCCATATCGACAAATGGATAATACAAAAGATAATCACACAAAACATAAGGCATCGGTAAGCCCGTCGCAGAGCCATACGTGACTTTAAAAGTTTTTAAATACTTTTGATAATCGCCAGACGAGACAGAAGATCCGTGATTTATTCCGCCGTCCGTTGATCTTTTCATTTGCTGCGCAATTAATGGTGATGCTGCATAATATTGAGGGATCGGGTTGCCGGGACTCATTGATAAATCAAACCAGTTTGAGGCAGTGTTAATTTGCGATGGTGTTTTACGCCATGAAGAATAATTAGTTCTTCCGTTGTCAACCGCCTGTACTAAGTCCCAAACGCCTCGAATCATCCCACAGCCCCACTTGATCCAGTAGCAGATCCCGACATGGTGACAATTTTAGCTTGTTTTTCTGATAAAGCTTTTCGAGCCGCCTCAAATAAAGGAATTTCACTCTCATCAAGCGACTCGCCCTGAGCGATGCGTTCAAAAAAATAATCATAAAGCATTTGCTTTTGATCTCGAGTTCCTCTTAATGCTAAAACCATTTCTTGATTCGTCATTTAGTCCTCTGTAATTGTGATCGATGTAGCTGGAAACTGTAACGTGATCCCAGACGAAACCGTGCGAGATGCAGTCAGAGCGCCTTTGTAAAGAATTTGTCCAGTAGAACTAGACGCTGTTCCAATTGCGAAGTGTGAAACAACCTCAGATCCAGATGTGCATTCTGGGAAATTGATAACCGCTGTGTTCTGAACTTGGTTTCCTGAAACCGTCCAACCAGAAGACGTGCGAACAACGGCAACACGAGCGTATGCACCATAAGCGCACTCACTTGTTGTCTGATTGCCCGACTCGCCTGGATCACCCGTGTGAAGGCTGACATATAAATCAGTGTTCCCAGTTGTTGCTAAAGTTCCAAGATGTGACGCTAAACTTTTGTTAAAAGTTAACGCTACAACATCATTCTCAAATCCATTTGCTTTACTCATTCTTTACTCCTAGGCCCGTAGTTATCAGGCAATAGTTGTTAATGTTTTTTAAATTCCTCTATTCATAAGTGTAACCAAGTCTGTCGTCCCAAACTAAACCGGGAAATATTCCAGCCTCTGCCCAAGTAATTATTGTTTCTGTTCCAACAACTTCAATTTTTTTAATCATCCAAACACTGTCAGACGTTGTTGATCCCGCTGGTGCGTAACCGATATAAATTTCACTCGCAGAAACCTCGTCGACCCGTTGCGCGTATCCCGCTGGAAGTTGATCGGTTGCGATGTTTATAGTTTGAGACTCCGCTGTAGTTCTTGCGCCGTTTGGATAACGTGGAAAATAAGTCATTAGATTATCCTCCAATTCGCGCCATCGCTGATTAAAGTTATTGAATCGTTTTCTAAAAGCGAAAGCGTTGATGAACCGTCTCCAGTCTGACCTAGAGAAAAATCTACAAGCGCCGTTGAACTAATGGCCTTTATGAAATATTGATTTTCATTTCCGATTGCAGTCGGCATGGTCGCAGTCACGGCATTATCAACAAAATAAATGTAATCAGTGTTCAATGCTGCTGCTAAAGTTGTGTTCGTTGTTATCGTGTTCACGATGCGGCTAGTTCCTCCTCCGCCGCCAGAACCCTGCAGAGAATCGAGCCACTCTTGCTCTGTGCCTACAAATCCATTTTTGACAGCTACCTCGTAAGCTGACAGACCATTGGAACCATTTAGGCCGCCTACAAAAGCCGTTTTATTTTCGCTTTTTATTGAGCCTAATGATTGCCATTCGCCGTCTGCTTTGAAATAGATTTCAAGATTAGATTTATCGAAAGCAAAGTCGCCATTCATTCCGATGTCTTCGGGCTCGTCAGAAACTAAGTGCCAAGTCGCACCGTCTCGACCATCGATTCCATTTTTGCCATCGATGCCATTGATCCCGTCTTTTCCGGCTTGTCCTTGCGGGCCCTGATCGCCTTTGTCGCCTTTAGGTCCTCGCTTACCGTCTTTTCCGTTTTTTCCGTCCAAACCATTTTTAGGAACGATTGATAATGTGTTTTTCCAAGAAGTTTTTTCTTTGATCTCAGGCATGACAAGCTTTAAAACATCCGCTTTCATTTCTTCGGCGGTCACTGGTTTAGATCTCATAATTGAGTCTTTCCATGTTTGTTTTTTAGCGATCGTCGATTTCCAGCTCATGCCCAGCCCTCTGATTTTGCCTCTGATAATTCATCAGCATTTCGAACAACTGCGGTATAGCCGTCCTTTTGAACGACTAAAGGAAATTTAATTTTAGGTGCCGCTGCTTGATCTGGTTCTTTTGCTTGAACTTGCTTTTCTTTTTCTTTGATGAATTTTTTGTACTCTTCAGATGATTTTATTTGGTCGACTGTTCTTTGTAGAGACGGAGAGTTTGGCTTCAATTCACTAGCGCGAATCATTGCGTCTCTGCCTTTTTTTGTGCTTTTGTAAGACTGCAAAAACTGTTTATCAATAGTCGGATCAATAGAGGCAACCTTTTCGATTCCATCAAACAACCATTTTTCAACGCCTTTTAATTGGGGTCTTGTTGAATCGATTGAAACAACTCTCGCGGTCTGCTGGGCTGCCGGGGCTGGTGATGGAGAAATGTTTTTGAGAGCTTTTCCTGTTTTATCGAGAGCGACGGCTGCGCTTGATGAAAGTCTCGGAGACAACAATCTTCTAGCAACAGGAATACCGACCGTTGTTGCTGGGCCGCCCGCTGTACTAACTCCAGCCGTAACAGCGTCAGCAAAACCGCCAAGCGGTGATTGGTTTAGCTGTAGAGCTCTTTTTTCTGCGGCATCAACAACTGGCGCCAATGTTCCAAAAGTTTTTTTGCCTTCAAAAAATTGACTATAGATTTCTGAATCAGCATTTTTTGCAGCGTCTTCAACAGCGTCACGATAAGCTCTATATGCAACCTTAGACGCTTGTCCTTGTTCTGGATTTAACCAGTTTTTTGCGCCACGATTAAAACCCCGCTTGATTTTTTCAGCCATTGACGGACTAACATAATCCGATCCGGTTGCTTTTATATCATCAACGATTGACTCGATTTTTCTAACAATATCTGCTTGTGACGGATCTTTTTTCAGTGAGTTTGCTTGTGCTGTCAAATCATCAATAATTGATTGAGTTTGAATTTGAACGCCTTTTTTATCGAAAGCTTTTAAAGCGCCATCGATATTTTTTTCTGCTTGTCCGATTTCAGAGCCAGCTCGCTCTGCGATTTTTTCGGCATCATCACCAAACTGAACTATTTTTTTATCTAGAAGAAATCTGCCCGTGCCGTCCTTAAACTTTTCTGCCTGTACTCGCGTCGCCCCTGTTGCATTTTCCGCTAACTGCTCCGCTTTATTGGTAAACGAGTTCCCAATCTTGTTGGCACCCTTTGCGATGTATGGAGCAGCAACGTCTAGTGTCTTTCCGAGTGTTGCCCCAATCGCCGCTCCCTTTACGGTGTCTGCGGCTATTTCTGGAATATCTTCGGCGTCACTTGTCCCCATTCCATAAAGTCCACCCAATGCAAAGCCTTGTTTTGCCGCCGAAAGTCCACCAACTATTTTATTAGCAGGAGACAGGATTGCTCCGTATAGGTTTGATGCGCCATAGGTTATAGGATTATCTTGCTGAGCTTTTGCATTTTCTGCGCGAGAAGACTCTCGTCCTGAAATGTATGAAGCTTTTAAATCATCCCAGGTTTTTTCTCCTGTTATTAGCTGTTTTGCGTTTTCAGTAATCAATGCAAGTGGAAATCCCATTGCTAAACCGACTTTTGCAACTTCCGGAAGCTTTTCGAGAAACGTGTTCTCTGAAGCGGCATCAATTGCACCACTTGCCTCATCGCTAAAACCAGCGGTCGCACCCTGAAGCGCCCCCCGAGCTGCCGATTCATTAATTGTTTTTTGGGGTTTATTCGCAGGCATTTCTTCAGATAAATAAGCATCGGGATTAAAACTAGATTTTGAACCTTGTTTTAAATACTCGTCAGGATTAAAGCCCATATTTGCCCTTTATCTTTTCGATAATTTGTGGAGCCCGTGGGTCTGATTTGTTTTGTTGCGCCCATGTCCAAGCCTCTTGGTCTTGTGGGTCAAGAGCCTGTTGTGACTGACCAGATTTAAATTTTGAAATTGATCCAGATTTTTCAAACTCTTTTAACATTGCATCTTTTTGTGCTTTTGAAGAAAGAAGTTCTTTTTTAGCCAATGCAATCTTCTTTAAATTAGCTTCGGGTGAAAGTTTTTCGTCATAAGCCGCCGCCATGATTCTTTCGCCCTCTTTTTCTGTAAACTGTGACCCTAAAGCGGCCTTCAAGCTGCTTTGAGCTGCGCCTTGAACTTCTTGTCTAATGAAAGTGTTTTCTTCTGGGGTTAAAAAATCTGGAATTCTTCCGATTATTTTTCCAGAAGTTGGAATTAGAGAAAAATCTTCTTGTCTTTTCTTAATTAAAGCCTCTGCATCATTAAGTCTTTGCAGATTCTTTTCAAATGACGCATTGTTTGCGCTCATGTTGGCGTAATCTTTTCCGATTTCTCGGTCTGCTGCTTCTTGCCCAACTGTTAGCTTGTTGGCTGCCGCTTCTTTTCTTTCGATTCTTTTGTCTTGAAGCTCTGCAAGTCGCGCCTGTGCTTCTTCGCGTTTGCGAGAATCATCAAGCTGATCTTTGTAGCTCATTGAGCCTTTTCCGTATTGAGCTTTCAAACCATCAATAATTTGTGGAGAATATTGAGGCGGAAGCTGATCGACGCCGGGTATTCCTAATTTCATCGCTTGAGCTTTTGCGGCGTCGTATGTTTGTTGATCTCGAACAGTTCCAAGCAATGAACTAACTACAGCGCTTTGATTGTACTGATTGTCTAATTGCGATTTCAATTGTGCCGCTTGCTGTGCTTGATAATCAGAAGAGAATTTCTGTGCTTCTAATCCTAAGCCCTTAGATTTTAAATATTCAGAAACGCGTTGAGGATTAAAGAATGATGAGCCGTCCGGTCGCGTTTCATAACCTGAATTGTAAGCGTCTTTGATGTCGTTCTGTTTTTGTTGCTCTAATTCTTGAGCTTTACGCTGACGAACCATTTCTCCTAAGCGCATTCCACGCTCAAAGCCGCCTAAGACATCTGGCCCTTGCGATTGTAAATAAAATGAACCATCAAGCTGAGCCATTATGCGGTCTCCCATTTGCCGCTTGCGGATTTAGGAGCTGACGTCGGCATCCCAGTGTAGGCCGCAACACCAGCACCAATAAGTCCTGTCGCTAGATTTGCACTTCTATTTCCTTCACCAATATATGAGGCGCCTAACGCATTTCCTAAGCCGATCGCGTTGTTTGACATGTTCGAGCCATAACCGCCAGCAAAGTTTCCTAAAGCTTGCGAAGCTTGATTTCCGTAATTTGCTAATTGATTCGTTCTGTTCCATGAATTGTTATATTCATTCGATGCGAAGTTTTGTCCGTATCGTGAAAGCTCTTTTAATGCTGCGCCACTGTTGCCCATGCCTCGAGAAGCTAAAGCCGCATCAATAGCCTTATTTCCTTCTTGAAGTCTGAAATCATAACCAGGATCTTTTTGAAAAAATGAGCCATCTTGTAAAGCAGTAAGCGCCTTAAGTCCGGCTTGTTTCCACGGCTCCATTTCGGCTTGTTGTTTAATCCAAGCTTCTTTAGAAAATTGGTTTGCTTGATTAGACGCGTTTGTTTGTGCTCGTCTCGCGTCGCTTGCGCCGCCGTCACCGAATAATGCTTCAGTAACTCCGCCGAATACTCCACCGCCACCGCCCATTTAAACCCCCTCTAATTTTTTAACTATGATTAACGAATTGTTTTGTGCTGATTTAATTTTAAAACCACGCTTGAACGCAGCCTTTAAGGTTCTGTGTGATCCAGGATCATCGACATATACAACACCAGAAATAAATGCACATGAATTTTCTATTGCTATTTTTTCAAGACCATTCAATAAATCGTCTGCTCCACCCTTGTTTCTAAATTCAGGCAAAACAAAAAACTCATTGATAAAGCACTCAGGCAAAGAACACTTATAAGCGACAAAACCACACTCTAAATTTAGAAGTGATTGTCCAAGACGTTCACTAATATAAAGTTCGTATGCTTTCACTTTTGGCCCTCGCTCTGATTTTGTAATATCAAAAATCTATAACCTAGTTTTAGTCTTTTACGTCTAGCCCAATTGAGAGTACGTTGAAGACTTCGCCTTTATTTCTCGAACACGAAAAACAATTCTTGAAATGGAAACAGTCCCGCCTTGGTTTGTTGTCGTGTATTGCACTTGTCCTGTAGACGTAATAGAGACTGTAAGTCCGGGGGTACCCACTGTTAAATTTGCGCTCTTTGAAATGCTCCAGTCGTTTGATCGCGGTAAGTATGCACAGACTATTTGTCCCGACTCTATGGCCTCGGTTGTTGACGAGGTTCTTTGTAGTAAATATTCGATGACCGCTTGCGAAGTGTATCGATAGTCAAATGTAAGAGGAGTTAAATCTGCAGCAGATGATTGATTGTTTGCAAGCGTAAATGACTGCTCGTCTTTGATGTAGTCAACAATGTCCTGTATTTTTCTAAAAAACTGCTCCCACGGGCGCGATAAAGAATTAGATTCATCAACAACCGGGCTAGAAAACGGCACCACATTTGAGTCAGCCATTATGAAGCACCAACTTCCACGTCAACTTGTGCGTCTACTATATTCGTGTCTACTGGATCAGTTACTGAAATCTCAAATACGCGATCTCTAGCTTGTCCGAGCCGTCTCCATATAGTTCTAGTTTTGTATTCGCCTATTTTTCCAATTGACCCGAAGTCTTCATCTGACCACGTTCTGCCGCCGTCATTTGAAAAACGCATCATCATTTGAGGATTATAGCCTTGTCCTGTGTCTGAAGTTCCCACCCCGGACTCGCAATCAATTTGCAGAGATTTAAAAAATATATTCTTAAGGTCTTGTGAAATGTGCGGAGAAGACCTAAGTCTTTTTATTGCATTTCCGGCGTCTGTTCTTTCTGTTGGATCTAGTTTGTAGACAGTACCATCCTCGAAATCACCGCCTACGTGAAATCCTAGGTTTGGAACAAAGCACAGCGAATCAATTCTGTGGCGCTCTAAAACACCATTATTTAAATAGGCTCTTTGGTGCCACATTTTTGTTTTAAAATCATAAACCCATGTTGCCTCTGCAAAATTTAAAACATAGAATGAGTGACCTTCTAGTTGATAGGTTGCGCCCCTAGCTGTAGAAATGTCGGCATAGGTAGCAATTTCAGCCTCTATCGCATGGGTTGAAATTCTTTGCGGTGTAATGTTATTAGCTGCGTAAACCACTCCGCGACCTGAAACGTCTTGTCCTAGCCAAAAAACAGCGTCTGAAGTTTTAGCTATAGAAAAAGGAGCACAGCACCCGACCTCAATAAATCCGGAGCCGATCCTTTCAAATGGAAAATCAGCATTTCCCGTGTTTGTAAAAATCTCTGTTGATAGTTTGTTAAATAATATTAAATCACGATTGAAAGAGGTCATTCCGACGATGTTGTCAGGATTTCCTTCGGCTGAAGCAAACGACAAGGGATTAAATGTAGTTCCTTGCCAATCTGAAACGTAAAATTGAGACGTGTCTTTGACGATCAAAATTAAATACCCGTCAATCCATGTTATTTGTGTCGCTCCCAAAACTGGAGACAAGGCAAAGTCTGCAAAGCTGCCAAAATATGAAAAACCTCCATCATAATCGTTAGATTGAACTAAATAATTATTGTCACCGTCCACAAAAACTGTTTGATACTTTGGAGAAGAGCCCTTTTTTATTGAGTGTGCAGACACTGGGCCCGTTGGCGTTGATATTGTCCCGCAAAAAGTTGTAGCCCAAGAACCATATTGATAAGAGCACGCCCACACCTCAGAGCCGCTCACAACGTAAACGACTGCTTTTTCTACTGGGTTGTCTCGCTCAAAGTTTTCAATATGAACGAGTCTAATTGGCCCCGGCCCAACAGAAAACAACTCTGTAAGCCCCGGAGTCGGCTTTAAGTACGCAACTTGCTGACCCTTACCTGATCCAGACTCGATTGATTCAGGATATAAATTAATGCACCGCTGAGCATCGACTGTCACCGATTGCAATTCGTAGGCTGGTCCGATAAAGCCCTGGAGTTTCATTAAGACCCCGTATAAATGTTAAATGGTTTCGTTGAGTCTTGTGCGATTCCCAAAATGTCCGATTTAAGCAATAACGGATTTCCGCCGTCATTCACCCTCATCAATTGTGCTTTTAATTCTTGTGAAGTTTGAAAAACGTATTCGCTTGGCTGCTTTCCATATTCAACGGCAAGCTCTAAAGCTAAATTATAACGTAAAGCTCTTTGATAGCCCGGCGGTAAACTTATTACATCGTTTGCTGATGTAAAAGAGCCGAGCGTTTTTTTAGTATATAAAACAATCTTATTTGCAGCGCTTGGAATTGGATATAAATAGATGGTGCTTAGCGCGCCACCGCGCTGAAAATATAATGAATCGGGCTGGCTTGATGTAACAGTCTTTTGAATAACATCAGCCCATTCTTGAGTACTTAGAATTTTAATCGGTAACTCAATCGGAGTGCCCGAAACATCTTTAAGTCTAGACTCTTCGATAACTTGCGGGTTTGTTGTGTTGAAATTAGCACTTGGCCCGATCGTGTATGATCCTTGACCGGGAGTAAGCGTAAACTCTTCGATTGTTGTTGTTGGGATCAGTAGGCCATCAGTTGACCATGAGTCTAAAAGATCATTGAGCGAGCTTATGCCGTCGCTAGCTTCTTGCGCCGAGATATTCTCGCCCGCCGAAACTGCACCGATTAAAACTAACGATTTTTTAATCAAATCCCTAACAGTCATTTAAGGCCCCTTTATTTTAAAAGTTCGATAATTTCTTCTTTTTTTAACGAAGTAAGCTCTTCTTTTGCGATGTCTAAAGAAACACCGACATCAACCAATTCAAGCTTAGACATTTTTTCTAATGCCTTTGTGCCTTTGTATTTTTTAACGATCACTTTTGGATCATCAAAATTAGGAGAATCAAACCATTCTTTTTTGTCGAGCGCTTCGACTTCTTCTTGTGTTTCAAATAAAACTGCGCCGTACTTTTTTGAGTACATAAAAACACCGGGAAATTTTTCTTCTTCTAATTCTTTCATTCATTCCTCTAAGAAAAGAGAGGGGCCACAATCGGCCCCCGTCATTATTAACCTTGGATACGACAAGCTAATTCTGGATAAACAGCTTTGTAGCCGTACAAGACATCAAAACGGCATGGGAAAGCGTCCGAGTTGATCGCGTACTGGCGAACCATACGAACAGACAAACCAACCTTCTTGCTCGCAGAGCGAGAAGCCATGTCAACGCCTTTAGGCAATAACAAGTCAGCAGAACCTAAAACGAAAGCATCTTTATGGAATGCAACGTTTGCAGGGCTGATGGTATTAGCCGCGCCTAACACTGTGATTGCAGCATTGTCGGCAGGTAAAGCTGAAACTGTTGCAAATGCACCAGTCGATTGAATCGCTGGAGAGATTGCAGCCGTTAAGTTACCAGAACCGTCAGATGAAACGTCTGCAGTTACTACGAATTGACGTAATTGACCTGTTGATTGACGAGACTGTGGATTAACTGCGTAAACGTTTGGAATAGTGAACACGTCACCTTTTTTCAAACGAGATGCAGCAGACGCAGTCCAACCATCAGTCACTAAAGTAGTCGCGCCCTGAGCTGGGACACCGTTAACAAGCGGAGTACCGCCCAAAGGTCCAACTGTGTGATTAACTACGTTTTGATCCATTGACCATTTGAAACCGAATGCTAGACCCATGTTTCCTTGTTCGTATTGATCTTTGATTTTTTCAGATGACTGAAACAAACCTTTAAGAACATCAACCATTGAAGCATTTGCTAAAGGGTCGATTACTAATGAGCGTTGTCCGTCGCGTGGAGCCGCTTCGAAATCTAATTTCGCCGCTGCCGCTAAAACAACCGCCGCAGTTGCAGGCGTATTGCCCGGAGTACCAACAGCGTTGTATGTTGACTGATAAGCCATTGTTAAACCGTCACGATCGATTTTGTTCGCAATTGCTGCCATAGCTGGCTTAACGATACGATCAGAGAACTCATCGATTGATAAAGTCAATTCTTGAGACGTGAAAGACACGTCAACACCGAATTGAGTATCAAGCACTAAAGGCACTTGCGTCTCAGTGTGGTCCTCAACGCCGATTGCGGCACCAGTACGACCAACGTATCGCGCTGGTTTTCTGATGTTTAAAGTTGTTCCGATTTTCGCTCCAGCAACTGCGAATTTGTCGTCATATTCACGATTGCAGCCTTTTGCGAAAGTTAAATTGTTTTCTAAAACAGCTAACGATTCATTTGTTATAATCGTGCTGGTTAAGTTTGTATTTGACATTGAAAGCTCCTAGCCCGCTAGTTATGCGGGAATAGTTATTTTTTTTGCTTACGTCTGTACTCCAAATATTCGTCTGGACTCATATCACTAGGGTCTTTTACGACTTTTCCAGGTGATCTAGTTCCAACTGGTTTCGGAGGTGGAGGCGCAGCGGTTTTTGTTTTTACTTCTGGTTTTTGTTCCGATTTAGAAAGCTTTGCTTCTAATTTTCCAATCTCTAAAACCTGTTGAACCAAATTAAGCGAATTAATCCGGTTTAATTCTGTTTTATTCTTGAAAAGTGTGTAGATGATTTCAGGTCCATGTTCAGACGCTAAAACAGCTTCTTTAAGTCCAGCCGACACCATGTAATCAGAGTTTTCGTCAATGATTTCTTGATAGTCAGGCGCAGCTTTTGAAAATTCGTCTTCGCGTTTATGAAAATCTGAAAGCTTTGCTTGTTCGGCTGACTTTGCAGATTCGGCTTTTGCTCTTTCTTCCTGCTCTTTTTTGAAAGCTTTAACTTCCTGTCGAGCTGCCCATCGCGAATGATCTTTATAAAAGTCGGTTAGACTTTCATATTTTTCAACATCCGGCTCTAGGTCATCAGAGTTGACAACAGGTTTATCCGCAGGCTTTTGAGTCTGTGGTTGCTGTTGTTGAGCTAACATTTGCTTAAGCTGTTCGATTTCTCGATCTTTACGCTCAAGCTTTTTTTGAAAGCCGCCTTTTTTCTTAGGCTTTACTTCTTCGGGTTTTTGATCGTCGTCGCCACCTTCGTCATCCGTGAGTTCGGCTTCAGCTTCGGGATCGGTTTCGATAGCGTCTTGAGCCTCGATCTCAGCGGTTTCGCCAGATTCTACGCCTTCAACTTTATCGGTTGTTTCCTTAGCGACTTCCTCAACCTTTGCCCCAGCAGCCGGAGCCGCAACAGGTGCATCAGTTGTTGATGTGCTAATAAAATCGTTCTTCATTCTCTACATTCCTTGTTGTGGTGCCAGCTCTGCGCCAGCATCGTTATTCATAGGAGTGCCGAAATTCAAAAGACCTAGTCTTTGTTTCACTAGTAAAATGTCGTCATTTAAAGTGCTCATTTCTTGCTGAAATCCAGCCAGAGCTTCTTTTGATTCAATTTGTGCTTTTGCAATTTCCAATTGAGCGTTGACTTTTAAAGTCTCGATGCGCTCTTTGGATTCGGTTTCTAATTTCTTTTGTTTAAGCGCTTCGGTCGCTTGAGTGAGTGAGCCAGACAATTGTTGAATCATCTGCTCCATTTGACCGATTTTCGCCTTAACTTCGTCAGGGATGTCCGCGCCTTCTTTTTCTTCGACTAATCCCGGTGGCAATGATTTACGGATTCGGGTTTGCATTTCTTTAGCACCCGGCCAATCCATGTTTCCAACCACTAAGTCACCAGCGATTTGCGCAAAGCCCGGGAATGCTTTGACCATTTCAATCATCATAGCAGCAGCTTCTTGGCGTTTAGTCGCGTAGCTTGGCCCAGTCTCGACGATTACGTCGTACTTTCCTGCGCCTAAATCGTATTTCTTTTTTCCGTCGAAAATCGTATTAACAGTAACGACCTCTTCAGTGCCATCTTCACCGATAATTCTTAACGCTCGCTCCGTGTCGTAAATCTTTGGGATTAAATCCACTAATATTTTGCCTACATGACGGATTGAGCGGTTAAGATTATCGATAAAATGAAAGTTTGAAGTCTGCGCTTGAGCATTGCGCCGAGCGATTGCAATGCCTGACTGTTCGTTTGATTTATTTCCTAAAGACGCATCGTAAATGCCTGTTGTGGCTTTAATGTCATCGTTAGATTGCAGTCTTGCTGCTGTGATTGCTTGGATTGGAGCTTCGTAAGCGTTTCTTTGAGGCGCACCAACTAGTTGACCGCCTGCCGAAATTGGCTTGTAAGGTAGGTAAGCAATGTTTTTTCTATTTGCTGACTTCCAAATGTTTTCGAATTCTTTTGGAACTTGTCCCTCTGCCACGATAAACGGAGCTTTAGGCGCTAGCGCTACGGTTTCACTCTCTGTAGATGTGAAATAGTTATACATTCGTTGAGAGTCTTTAGCGTGACGAATGACTGACTCTAAGATTCGCTTACCATCAACCATTAGAGATTTGCCGTATACTGGAATAATTGGAATCCATTTACCCGGCCACATTGTTTTTTCTAAAATTTCATAGCCGTTTGTTTTTACCCAGTGAATTTCACTGTCTAAGGTTTCGCGTTCATTTAAAATTTTGTAAGTTGATTTGTCTTTCGGAAGCTCTTCTTTTTTTAAAGTAAAAACCTGCCCTGATAAGTCTTGAATTTGATAAATCTTTACTTTTTTATGTTTCCTAAAAAAATACTCAGCCACTCGGCAAGAGTTGTCAGAAATCCAGCCATCTGAATCACCGATTGATGTCCAATCGGACATTGTTGACATCTTAGCGTCTGGATATTCACGTTTAAATTCATCCTTTGACATTTCTTGATGAACAAAGGCGTGATTTGCGTCCGAACCGTCTGGTTCTTTCGATGCAGCATCGAAGTAAACAGAGGCCCAGTCATAGACTTGTTTGATTTGAATTTCTTGATCGAAACTCATTTCGTCGCAATAGTCTGTCGTTACTCTGATATAACCTAGACCGCCTGTTGCGGCCCCATCGGTTGCGTTGTCATACGCTACAGAAGCATTCGAAGAGTTTTCTATGTGCTTAATGATGCCTTGGAAAACTTTAGCAGTTTCAACGTCAGCGAAAGAATCGACCGGAGAAATTTTGATAGCAGGACGGTTTTGTCTCTGCTCGTTTGTGATTTGATTAATGTATTGAGGCATCTTGTTAATTACAAGACAGGGGCGGTCGTCGCTATCACGTTCTTTTTTAATCTGCTCGGGCCATTGCTCACCCGCTCTGAATTTCCAGTCTTCCAAAGCATCTTTACGAACATCGCGCCAAGCGTCCTCATCAGCTTTAAAATGGATCTTGATTTGCTCTAAAATCTCATGATCATCTGATTCAGTAGCTTCGTGCTTCGTAGACTCTTCTTGTTCTGAAATTTCTGACATACAATCAATTGTTGTCAGTGGAAAACTATAATCTAGTTATAAGAAATCAAGACATCCAACCGCCGGACGTACCCCCAGAATAATATTCGTCTTGGTCTGGTTCGTAAGGTTTTGGTTTTGTGATAGCTCGTTCAAGTCCTGACATAATTAGGTATCTGTTAGCGTCTTGCAAGTGATCGTTGTCTTTAACAACTTTCCCTTTGTCGTCTCTGCGATACAATCTAAATTCAGCTTGAAAATTTACGAGCGATTTAAATATTTTTAGTCTTCCAGAAGAAAGTCTTTGCCATACTTCAAATATGCCCGACTCAACCCCGTTGAACGCAACGTCAAGATTTAATCCTAAATCAACGTATTGCTGAATGAGTTGTCTTCCGTCAATTTGCGATCTGCCACGAGATGCTGGATCAATTACGCCGGGAATCCAGTCGCCGCGAGTTTTAATTCCTTTGGCGTGAACTTCTGGCTCTGCTTGTCCTCTATAATATTCAGAGTATAAATAAAGCGTGTCGGTTTCACGATCCCACGCGCCCCATATTGCAGCGGTCTTTTTCCAGCCAACGTCTAAGCCGTAAGCTTTTGGCCAATGATCTGGCACCGGAAAGTCGTCAATAAAAACGTCTGATTCAGGTATTGGAAAAATGGCGCCAGATCCCAGTTGTGGCGTACCATTGGCGCGCGCGTCTCTTTCGTGTGGAGGAAACGAGGCTAAAAGCTTTTCTTTTGTTGATTGGCTCAAGTGTGGAACGTGATCAAAACCCATTGTTAAAACAAATCTGTGCGGGCTTGGTTCGTTTAAAAACATTAACACCACCGAAGACATCCCCGAAAGAGGCGTGAATGTGCAAATCATGATTCCGTCTTCTTCGCCTGGCTTTGTCGCTGTTAAACGCGTTAAACACTCGGTGTAAACTCCCATGTCTGGCTCTTCGTCCAACGATACGCCGTGCTTTTTAGTTCCTTGAAACTTCTCTCGGCCCTGATCGTATGATTTAAACGAAAGCGTGCTTGTGCCTCCGCTCGCGTGCTTAATTAAAACTGTGTCAATTGCGTCAGCTATACCTCTGCGTCTTGATGGCTCACCGATAATTAAATGCTTTGGAATCATTCCGGTGCCTATCTCATCAAGCCTACCAAGAAACTCATGCTGTAAGATGTCGCGTGTTGTTTCGCCCGTGTCAGATGCCGCCCACCAATCGACCGGCGTGTTGAATTTTCTGCCGTCCCACCAATCGGGATAAATCCCCGTCAGGTGACAAGTTGTTTCAAATGCGTTTAGCGTTGTTTTGCCTGTGCGGTTTCCGGCAATTGCGGCGCGGGCTAGAATCGATTTTCCGGCAGAGAAAAACTCCATGTGCTTAACATAAAGCTCACGGCGAAGCGGTCCACTGTCTGGATAGTATGAAAATAGCTTTCGCGTTTTCTTGCGTCGCTCTTTTTCTTCGAGTAGTTCTAAAAGTTTAAGCTTGTCTTGTCGTGACATTATCCAATTACGGCCAGCACTTCAGAATCATTCAATGCGTAATATTCTGTCGATTCTAAGTTCACGATTTCAAACTGACGAACATTGAACAAAATCTTGTCGCCTACTTTTGTCATCATCGGCACTTTTTCGCCTGTCTTTTGATTTAGTCTACCAGAACCAGCAGCGACGACAGTCCCCGTTTCTTGTTCATCACGATACTTTTCGGGAATGATGATTGAGCCGATTTTATCAGTCGCCTTGTCTGGTTTTACTAAAATGCGGTCTTTGATGAGTCGTAATTCACTTGGTTTCATTCGCCTAGCCTTTTCTTAAGTTCTTCGATTTGCTTTTGAATTTCTTCGTCTGACATTTTCTCTGTAGGCTTCTCTTTGACTTCAATGTCTCTTTTGTCGCGCCAGTCGATCACGTTTTTAGCCGTAAAAATGCTAAACGCGGGATTTGTCAGTCCTTTGGTGCCGTTCACTGTCAGCCATTCTTCTTGATATTGCTTTGCCCTTTTATAGGCATCGGAAAATTCAGGATGAACCTTAGACCATTCGTGCAGCGTGTCTTTGTGGACCTTGATTCGATTTGCAAATGCCGCAAGGGATTTGAAGTCTGAGGCTTCGTTCTGTGTAACCTGAATCACATCGCCCGACTTGGTGACTACGTCCTTTGTCACTTCTTTATAGGGATCCTCTGAAAAGTATTCGATCAGTTGCTCGCAATATTCGGGCTTGTAGTCTGTTGGTCTGCCTACGGGTCGCGGTTCTTGTGTCTTTTTTTTTGCCATGCTTCAATATTTCAAGAATATTGAACTATAACCTAGTTATAACTTTAAATTATTAAAAAAATAGTTATGCTCAAAATAATGAATGATGTAAAAAACCGAATTGAAAGCATTGAAACAGCAATCGCAGAGATCAAAAGCCTAGACATTTCTGGATCTCAAGAAGGCTACAGAAAAGCTCAAAGCGGCATTACAATTTGGGTGGAACCGGAATACAAAGAAAAATATGATAGGCTTCAGGATTTATCAGGCCGAAAGCTCGGTAAGCTCATTCAAAAGCTCATTCGTTCGGCCATTGATTCAGTGGAGAAATGAATTCAAATAGTCTAAGTCTTTTAGCGTCTTAACGATCTCACTTAAAATTGAATACTTTGCAGAGCCATCTAAAAACTCATAAACGAGTTGATCTGTTCGCCAATCCGGATACATTTTAATGATTTTCCCGTATTCTGTTTCTAAGCTTTCACGAAAGAGCTCGTCGTCCATTAGGTGCATGATGATTAGTTCGTCCTGGGGGAGGGCTTCGGTTTCCATGCTTTAATTTTTGAATGTTTTAAATCTAAAATCTTTTTATAGTTTTTGATCTGATCTTTTGTCTAGTTTGCAATCTATAACAAGATGATAAAAAAATAAGTCGTCACGCTTTAACAGAGGTGACAATGCTTAAATGCGCGGGGATTATTCCAGACACCCACCGACCATTTCACGACAAGCGGGCCTATGCTCTTATGCTTCAAGTGTTTAAGGATGTCGGCCTTGATGAGCTTGTTATTCTCGGAGACTATGCAGACATTTATAACTTAACGGGTCACGGAAAAGACGCCGGAGTGGTTACATCATTGATTGATGAGATTGATGACGTAAATAAAGGGCTTGACGAAATTGATGAGCTTTTTCCTAAGACGAAAAAAGTCTATTTGCAAGGAAATCACGAGTACAGGTTTGAGAGATATATTAACACAAAGTGCCCTGAGCTTTTCGGTGTTACGCAGTTTGATTTTTTACTCAATATTTCCAAGCGTTCAAACTGGAAATATATTCATTATGGCCCGAATCAGCGATACAAAGTTTTAAATTCATACTTGACCGCACGACATGAGCCGCTTGCATCAAGCGCAAAGGCTACCGCATCAAAGGCTCTTTGTTCGCTCTTATATGGACATATTCATCGCATTGAAGAGTCGCACTTGGTTGGTCTTGATGGCACTAATCACGTTTGCTTTTCTGTTGGTTGGCTCGGCGATAAGTCTCTCGATAAAATATTTGGTTATGTAAAAACACATCATCAGTGGCAGTTAGGTTTTGGTCTTGTCTTTGTCGATGATAAATCCGGCTATTTCTATCATCACAAAATACACATTTTAGACAACTATACATGCGTCGTTAACGGCAAATTGTATCGAGGGTAACGTGAAAAAATTAAATGTTCTTGGCGAAAAAGTATCTGTTAAGTTGATTGAACCACCAGACAAAAAAGCAGCGGCTCAGTGGATTCAAGAAAATTCTGAAATAAAAATAGGGCCAGAAGAGGTCGAAAAATATTATCTCTTAATTCACGAGCTAACCCACTCATGGCTTGATCGAATTGGAACTTATCACACTACGATAGACGCAAACTTCATTGAAATGATTTGTCACAACAACGCTCTTGTGATGTCTGAGAACGCTGTCACTCTTTGGCAAATGTTTAGAAAACTCAAATAGTGCATATTTATGCACGTTTATTGCGTAATTATTTACGATCTTTTTCTTTCTTGATGTCGCTGGTGATCTGCCAAGTTGTTATTATCATTGAGCCAATCATGTAAACAAAAACAATCCCAATGGCCCACCAAGGGCCTAAATAATAAAACAAGGCTAAGGTTAACAGCATTTCTGTCATTCATGGCCTATTGTCGGCATGAGCTGCCTTCATATTGATAGCTTTTTATAAGTCCAGAGTTGTCGATGAAAAAAGTTGTTTTACAGTAATGTGTTCGAGTGTTTGTATAATAATACCCATAAACCTCATTTGTCGTTGAGGTTGTATTTCCACGAAAATCATAGGTCAAAAACTTTCCCTCATCTGTTTTATAGGTAGACGAAGGCAGCCCCCACGACATTATAAGTTGATTTTCTTTTCCGCCAACCCAAGACTTTAGCGTCTTTTCGTAGTTTGCAGTTGTAGCACACGATGAAAACATCAGGGCCAAGGCAATAAAAAAAACAAATCTCATAAATCCTCCAAGGTTTTATTCGGACTGTTTAGCGTTTTGCTTAATCTTTTTTATTAAAATATTTTTGTTTAAAATTGGGATCGGTCAAATCGGTTTCTTCGTAACCAAGGGCATTTGCAACCTTGCCGATTGTGCTCGTTTTCATGTCGTCACTATTTAGAATCTTATAGACGCTCTGGCGCGATATGCCCCCAAGCTTT
The DNA here is from genome assembly GCA_937894565.1 of uncultured Chlamydiae bacterium. Classification (GTDB taxonomy): domain Bacteria; phylum Chlamydiota; class Chlamydiia; order Chlamydiales; family CALBHK01; genus CALBHK01. The sequence continues at coordinate 15,729 of CALBHK010000018.1, read as the reverse complement.
TCGCCTAATTGCTCAGGAGTTAAGTTCATCTCAAACATAAGAAATTTAAGATTCATTTTAAAGGCGTCTAAAACTTTCACTTCGTTCTTTGTCATTTCTACAATATAACTTTGAGCTTGACTTTTGTCAACCTGTAAGTTACACTGTTTATATATTTAAGTTACTCAAACGAAATTTGAACACGATTTCAAATACTTGTGTATCAAATTTAAACGAAAGGCTAACAAATGAGCAAAGAGTTTTCAGATAAAGACGAAAATTTGATGATTGAATACGACGACGAGGGAATTTGCCGCGTTTTAGTTTATATCGACGCTTTAAATGACCATTGTGACTTAACACATTGGTTAATGGATCTTAGCAAGGTTCGAATCTCTTCTAAAAACCAAACGCCAGAAGAAAAGCTCACTGTGAAAGCGTGGAATCTATACCAAACGGCGCTTGAAAGCGACGCTTGCGCTGGCTCTAAAGACACCTTCATTAAACCAGAGGAGGCTATTTAATGAAACCCGCTTTAATTTCTCAAAAAGCAATGTCGCTGCAAAATGAGCTTGAACTATTAGAAGGAGAGATCACAGAAGACATCAACAACATGATGTTAGAGATTTCACAAAGCGCAGATGATGCCGGGCTGTTCTTGGATCGCTCTGAGTATATGATTGAATATTTCAAAGACTTTAAAAAGAAAATCGACGCTAAAATAAAAACGATTGAAGCCGCTCAAAGCTTTATTGAGTCGGAGCTGAAAAAGTCGTGTGCCGCCTTGGGGGATTTAGAGGGTAACAATTTTATATTTAAGCTACAGAAAACAAAGCCGAAAGTCGTAATTGACGACGAAACAAAGCTCCATGATTTATATTTGCGGACTAAGGTTGTACACGAACCAGACAAAACTAAAATCTATGACGATTTAAAGTCTGGGATTCATGTCGAAGGCGCAAAGCTTGAAGAAAACTTTTCACTTAAAAAAACATTGAACACGAAAAAGCTGAGGGACGTATGAAAATCAGCATAAGAAAAGATGATTTAGAAATAATTAAGCTTTCTCTGTTTGAATACGCTGGGATTTGCGACAGTGAAGCTGATATTTCTTACGAAAATGTCGGCTCGAGGTACAAGCAAGAAAAAAACACAGAGGGCTATAAACTGGCAAGAAGACTTGAAAAAATAATCAATAAGTTAAACAAGGAAATGGAAAAAAATGGAAAATCAAATCGTAGTTAAAGAACAAAACCATGCAGTTTACATTGACACAAATTTGCAGCTTATCGCTAATCAAAACAAATTGAGTGGCGCTGATTTACAAAACTTTGCTATTCAGTGCAAACGCACAGGGCTTGATCCAATCACACGTCAAATTTATGCGATACCCATGCAGGGACGGCTAACAATTATGGCGTCTATTGATGGCCTTCGATTGGTTGCAGAAAGATCCGGTGCATATGAGGGTCAGACTGCGCCTCAGTGGTGCGGCGAGGACGGCGTCTGGAAAGACGTGTGGCTTGAAAAAACACCGCCGAAAGCGTGTAAGGTTGGCGTTTATAAAACGAAATTCAGAGATGCTTTGATTGCGATCGCTCTTTTTGATGAGTACGCAAAAAAAGACAGATACGGAAAGCTTGAATTCATGTGGGGGAAAATGCCGGCGCTTATGATTGCCAAGGTTGCCGAGTCGCTTGCGCTTCGTAAGGCTTTCCCGAACGAAATGAGCGGGATTTTTTCAACTGAGGAAATGGATCAAGCCACTCAGGAGCCTATCAAAGACGCGCAACCAGTTGAGCCGCCAAAGTCTTTTATTCAAAAAGTTAAAGACGCCGCTCCCGTTGATAAATCAAAAATTGAGTATGATTTCAATTCGTTCGTGATTTCTTTCGGTCGTAAAATGGCGGGCAAAAAACTGACTGATTTTACAGTTAACGATCACAAAGGAATGATTAAATATCTAGAGGATGGCGCTGCGAAAACTGGAAAGCAAATCGACGGGCCAGCTTTAGACTATTACAATATTGCGCAGGCTTACATCAAACAGACAAAATCAAAGCGTTAATAGAATCTTTACAGTTTTGATTTTCTTTTTCAAAAAATGCGTCGAGTGGAATTATTTAAAAGAATCGCCTGCTTTTAGGTCACTCTCAAATTCGAACTACGCAAAAATATATAAAAATCGATTTTTTTGAGTTGAAAAAAATTGTAAATGGTGGTTAATTTCCTAAGTCGCAAGACAGCCAGTGGTCGTTACCATGTCAAGGGAACGCGCTACCAACTACGCCAAGAGACGAAATGAACTCCATGTCATAGCGTTTTTAGACGCAAAGGTAAAGCGTTTTTAGACAATAACGACCCCTCGGCCAGCTTCTTGTCGATAGCTGGTAGCTCGAGGGGATAATGTCAAAAAATCATATTTATAAAATCACCGTTTTAAACTGGATTGAACATAATCCGGGCACTAAAAAACACTTCAAAAAAACACTAATCGCCAACAATTTGACATCGGATGCAAAGATCAACGCCCTGCCTTTGAGCTGCAAATGGCTGTTCATCAACCTGCTTTTGATATGCGGAGACTATGCGAAGGACACCGTTACGCTAACCGAACGACAGCTTAACGACATCCTTACGACAAAGGAAGGACCACAAAACGCACTAGAACGACTAGCGTCTTTTCAACTAGTTACGTTTGAAAAAAACGATTTCTTTAGAATAGAAAAGAAAGAAAAGAAGGGAAAAGAAAAGAAAAGAAAAGAATTAGTATGTTCCGAACCGGCAAAAGCCGTTCTGAACCCACCGAAAAAAATTGAAACTGTTGAGCTTAAAATTTCAGAAAATAAAAAAATTCAAATTAAACAAGATTTAATAAATTCTTGGGTTGATACCTACCCGAAAGAATACCTCGACGTTGAATTCAAAAAAGCAAGATCGTGGATTTTGGTTAACCCACACAAAGCGCCAAAATCGAATTGGGGTAGATTTTTAAATTCTTGGCTTAATCGCGGGTGGGAACAATACCGCAAAACGCTTGCATCAAATCCACCCAAAGTATCACTCGAAGAATTCGAAGAAATCATGCGCGGTGGTTTATGAAAATTCACAACCCTGCAATTGATCCAATCGAGTACAAAGATTTTTTAGAAATTATGAATTCGATGAATGAAGTTTTTCCGAACATTACTCACAAATCCAGAATCAAGTTCTATCATGCAGCCATCAAAGATTTACCACTAAAAGCTCTCAGAGATATTTCGATTCGATTCTTGACAAGCTCGAAGCAAATGCCCCTTCCTACGGACTTTAAAGACGCAGCTAGAGAGTGGCTTAGAGCAAATAAAACTTTTGTTTTCGACGAATCACAAGCGCCGATCGATTGCAATTATTGCGGAGATCTTGGCGTAATATCTGTGCACAAACCAGATGACAACTCATATCACACGCTGATGCGCTGTAATTGCACGAATCATATTTTCCAGTCACTTGCAGCGCCTCGGTGGGATTTGAGCCTGAGCGGCGCGTTTATTCGCAAACCATGCCCTATTGAGTGGTTCAAGCCAGACATAAAATTCGAAGCCGGTCAGGTTGCGCCATTTCATCCGCAAGTCATGGACAAGGTGCGCGAGTGGAAAACCAAAAAACAACAAGCAGAAAAATATTGGAGCGATCTCGGATATGAACACAAATAAAGAAAAAATAAAGGCAGAAATTTTAACTTTAAAAAAAGAATTAGAAAACTTTTTTATTTTTAACGACGATTTGAAAGAAATCTCAATAGATACAGTTCTAGGAAACGAAATTTTTCAAAGAATAACAGATTCAATTTTTGAAGTCGAAAGAAAATATGAACTTAACTAAAGTTTGGCACCCTTATTGGGAATGGGACGACTACAAAGCAGGAATGTGGCGAAGCGTTTCTGGTAAAGAGAGAAAAGCGTTTTTAAAAAAAGCTTACGAGTTTACTTCTAATGCCGACAAATACGGTGAAGCCATGATGAAGGTGATCCAAGTTTGGAAAATTGGATGCGAGCATCACTTAACGAATACAAACTCAAATCGCAGAGCATGGATCGGTCATGCCGCATGTTGCTTTGCTATTAACTGCCCTGAGGACGTTACTCGACAAGCGTGGGGATACTTAACACAAGACGAACAAGACAGGGCTAACGCCAAAGCTGATCTTGCAATTGCAACCTGGGAAAGAATGTATGTTGGAAAAAATAAACCACTACATTAAAAAATGGAAATCCCAAGGATACCCGCTTGATTTGCCCGATGAAGCAGACTCAAAACTAGAGTCGTTGAACATGGCTCCAAGTTATCGTGCGATCGTTAAGGCAATTTTAAAAAACGACTCTCATTTGCAATCGTTAGGATATAGCAAGCCAGCTTCTTTTGAGTATGGCGTCTTGAAAAGAATTGAGCTTTCAGAAAGGGCAAAAAAAATGAATGTCTTTGATGCTGCAAAAGCACGGATAAAAAAAGTCTTTGAAGAATTCGACAACGTCTATGTTTCTTTTTCTGGAGGAAAAGACTCGGGCGCTTTATTAAATCTTGCAGCAGAAGTTTTGCGCGAATCGTTTCCAAAAAGAAAACTTGGCGTCTTTCATATTGATTACGAAGCTCAGTATCAAATGACAACCGACTATGTCGATGAAACGCTTAATTCAAACAGCGATGTTTTTGAAGTATACAGAATTTGCCTGCCAATCGCCGCCGCCTGCGCAACATCGGCTTATGCAGATCACTGGATTCCTTGGGACCGCGACAAAAAAGATTTATGGGTTAGAAATTTACCGCTTAATTCGGTTAATGAAATGAATCACGAATTTGAGTTTTTCACAAAGGGAATGAGAGATTATGATTTTCAAGATCTTTTTTCTGGATGGATTCACAACAAAAAGAAAGCAAAAAAAACTGCGTGCCTAGTTGGAATCAGAACGGATGAAAGCTTAAATCGATGGCGAGCGATTCATTCAGACAACAATCAAAACAAATATAACGAAATTAGTTGGTCAAAACAAATGGACGAAAACATTTTTAATTTTTACCCTATTTTTGATTGGAAAGTTGACGACGTTTGGATTGCAAATGCAAAACAGAATTGGCCTTACAACAGGCTGTATGACTTGTTTTACAAAGCAGGATTAAGGCCATCGCAAATGCGAGTCGCTTCGCCGTTTCATGATTGCGGAATAGAAAACCTAAAACTTTATAAAGTGATTGATCCGAACAACTGGGGAAAAATGATCGGACGCACTAGTGGAGTAAACTTTGCCGGTCTTTATGGTGGCACTACCGCTATGGGTTGGAGATCAATTACGCTACCAAAGGGACACACCTGGAAAACTTACATGGAGTTTTTGCTTTCAACGCTTCCTTCTGAAGCTGCGGAACAATACAGAAAAAAGCTTAATGTCAGCCAAGATTTTTGGAGAAACACGGGCGGATGCTTGTCTGACGAAATAATTGAAAAACTCCGCGATAAAAAAATAAAGTTTGGTTACGGACAACCTACGAACAGAAAAACAAAAAAGAAAACAATCACAATGGAATATTTAGACAATATTGACATTGAAGAATTTCGGGAAATCCCGACCTACAAAAGAATGTGCGTTTGTATTATGAAAAACGATCACCTTTGTAAATATATGGGATTTTCTTTAAATAAAACTGAAATTGAACGCAGAGAAATTGCAGAGAAAAAATATAAAAACGTAGTGAGGTCTAAAAATGAGTCCAGTTTATAAGGTGCAAGCCGTACCATTAGAAAAAATAAGAGCTAATACTTACAACCCAAACTCTGTTGCACCGCCAGAAATGGAACTCTTAGAAACGTCGATCTGGGAAGACGGCTACACGATGCCTGTCGTTTGTTATTACATTCCAACAGAAGACGTTTTTGAAATCGTAGACGGGTTTCATCGCTATACAACCATGATGCGATCAAAAAGAATTAGAGATCGCGAAAAAGGCCTGTTGCCTGTTGTTGTCATCGACAAAGATGAGTCAAATCGGATGGCTTCAACAATTCGTCACAACCGCGCAAGGGGGTCTCATTCGATTGAGCTAATGTCTAACATTGTTTCTGAGCTCACAAAAGCAGGAATGTCAGACGCTTGGATCCTAAAGCATGTCGGAATGGATAAAGACGAGCTATTAAGATTAAAGCAAATCACTGGGATTGCTGATTTATTTAAAGATAAAGAATTTTCAAAGGCTTGGGATTCAACAGAAAAAAAGAAAATTGATTTTGAAGACGAACCAGAAAACAAAAATCAACTCGGATTTGGCGTATAAAATGAAAATCTATTTCTCTGAACTATTCGACGACTATCTTTTTGAAACTAACGGCGTTTTTCTCATGCTAGTCCCCGACTCTTCAATCGATCGCAATTCATACGCGTGGGATGTTTTCAGATTTACCAAACCAACAGACTTAAAACTAATTACAGAGGTGTAAAATGATTGAAAAATTAACCAAAGATCAACAAAAGAAAGTGCCGGTTTATTTAAATAAATGGCTGAAAAAAGGATACAGGACAAAAACTGTAGATAAGAAATTAGCAAAAAAAGCCGTTAATCTTTTATATGAGAAAATCTTAAAAATTGACAAACCGAAATACGTGATCTTTTTAGATTCTCCAATGGCCTGTCAGTTGGCTGCAAATTTAATTAAGAACACGAAGCTTGATTCTACACGGCTTGACTCACAGCTTGACTCACAGCTTCGCTCACAGCTTCGCTCACAGCTTGACTCACAGCTTGACTCACAGCTTGGCTCACAGCTTCGCTCACAGCTTTACTCACAGCTTCGCTCACAGCTTTACTCACAGCTTGGCTCACAGCTTGGCTCACAGCTTCGCTCACAGCTTGACTCACATAAACTCGAATATTTTGGCTGGTGTGTTTCTTTATGGTGGTGGCCTGGATGGACGGGTTTTTACGACTACTTGCTAAATGAAGTTTTTCCAGAAAATAAAAAAGAATTTAAATTATTCACAGAATTTTTAGATGTTTGGCCCGAGTTACATTATTACTTGGCTTTTAAAGAGATCGTTTTCATTTCAGACTTTCCAAAAGCGATCAGAATCAATGAACGCCATCAAATGCACTCTTTCGATAATCCATCATTAGAATATCGTGATACCTACGGATTGCATTACTCAAACGGCGTTAAGATGAAAAAAGAATACATTGAAACACCGGCTGACAAAATTACAAAGGAAATGTTTTTGAATGAAACTAACGTTGATTGCCGCCGTGAAATTTCTAGAAAACTTGGAATTACAAAAACCGTTGAAATGCTTGGTGCTGAAACCGTAGATACCTACAAATCAAAGGTAGGGGGTAAATACGAGCTTCTAATGATTGACTTCAACAACAGCGGCAACAAACGACCTTATTTAAAAATGCAAAACCCATCAATGAAAGACGTGTTCCATATCGAAGGCGTTAAACCAGGAATTAAAACAGTGAAAGAGGCCATATGTTTCAGAAATGGATTAACTCAATTTATCGAACCAAAGGTTTTGTCATGAATAATATAATTTTCCAGCAAGGCGATGTGATTTTAAAAAAATGTGGCGTTAAAGGATTTTTCATCCAAGAGTTTGACGACATTCCGGCGGAAGCGAAACCCATTAAAGGGAATCTTTTGCTAAAAGGGCAAACCAACAGCCACGCGCTTTACGGCGGTAAATTCCAGCTATTAAAAAAAGGCGACACGGTTTTTCTAAATGTTATTAAAGAAACAAAATTAGATCACGTTGAGGACCATTTAGTTAAGCGCCCAAAACACGCTGAACACCACGCACAGCAGATTCCACAGGGAAAATATTTTCTAAGCCCACTCATGGAATATGACCACATGCTCGAAGAAAGCAGACAGGTGATCGACTAATGAACCCAGGAGAATTAATAAAAAAATATCGTGAAAAGCGCAAAATGACACAAAGACAACTAGCAGACTCGCTAAGCTATCCGAATCCGCAGTTTGTTTCGTTAGTTGAAAACAAGCACTCAAAACTTCCGGAATATTCGGCTAGTGCATATTGCACAGTTTTAAAAATTAATCCGGCAGTTATGAAAAAATCCTTAGTGAATGAGTATGTGAAATACTTGGAATCTGTGGGACTTAAATGAATGAACACTTATCAGCACTCGTGCTTTTAATTTTCGTCGCAGGGACTTTGTATTTTATTTATGGGAGCGTTTTTTGAAAACTGAAACCATCGAAGAATTTTTAAAGCGTGGCGGTAAAATTAAGCGCGTGGAAAATTACAAAGAATACGTTCACCCATTTAACAATCGCGGTAAGGACTATGATAAAAAGCCGCCGACTAAACCTATAACAAATCCGAGCACAACGGACTTAACACAAAAAACAAATTGCTGAATTTTTTGGTGTACCCCCGGGCCGGGCCGGTCTTGTGTCCCCGGAACTTTTTAAAGGAGTAAAAAAAATGAACTTGTTAGAAATAATTAACGCGATGACTTGGAAGGAATATTTAATTTTCTTCTGTATCTTTTTAGGGATTGCAAATACATGCGCGTGGGTTTGGCTTAAGCGATCAGAAAAGAAAACTTTGCGAATCAACGAGTTAATCTCTTCGATCAATAAGAATAATAAAGGCTTCATTGATCCCATCGCTATCATGTTAGGAATGGTTTTTGTCTCAACAATGGTTTTCTTTTCCGCCCCTCCAACAGTAAAGCCGAAAGAAGAATGTCGCGAATATACAATAATCCAAATCGTAGATCCTGAGACGTTAGAGCAGAAGCCCGTTAAGGTTCCAAAAATGACTCAACCAAAGAAACGACACAAATCGACTTGCGGGGGTAAATAATGACCAACACGATTAATAATTTATCTTGGGATCACCTTTTTATGCTTTTTATATTCAATGTCGTATTTGTGTTTTGTTTGGTTCATTTTTTTTTATTTATTTTTAAAACAATGATTGGGAGACGATAATGGATTGGATGCAAATAGCAATAGGCGCAGTAATTGGGGCTTTAATTATTTCTGTCATTATGCGGCTGGTGAATTTTTATGATGCCACACAAGCGCGACATCAAGAATTTGTAGATAGGTGCAATACAGTTTATCAAAGAACTATAATGTCTTATTTAAGTAATGACCGCCTTGATTCAAAAATTAGCGAAAATTACGCTATAGCAGAAATGCGAATTCAGGCGCTCGCAAATCGTATTGAGCAGCTCGAAAAAAAGGGTAAGCGATGAATCACAGTTTCCTAGAGTTTGATGAGCCAGCCGTACACGAGCAATTTAATGTAATAGACCAAAAACATCATTTTGCTCTTGATGAGTTTTCACATGCTGAGGGCGCTCGCTATCAACACTCAATCGACGTAGAAATAATGAAACAACTTCTTGAGATTGTAAAACGACAGGACCAAATTTTAAGACTTTGTGCAGGTGTTGCGATGATTGCGCAAAATCAACCGCTTGAACAATTAATAGATTCTACCCTCGCAGCAGTTGAAAATAAATTAGGGGAGCTGAAATGAAAATCGTAGCAATTTACTCTGGTGGCGACTGGGCCGACGCCAGTTGTGAAATTATTGAATTGAATCAAAACATAGATTTAAAATCGAAACGCAAAGAATATGAGAAATGGTATGAATATGTTTACCTGCCAAAATATAGAAATCTCGAAGGTCCAAAATATTACAATTTTGTAGAATGGTTAAAACATTTTTGCGGAGCTAAAGATGCAGAAAATATTGAAACAATTTGGATTTGATTTATGACCGAAAAACAACTCGAGAGAAGAGATAAGCTAGCAAACGAGCACGGCGATAAATTTTGTCGTGAAAGAAATGAGCTTTGGTGGATGCGTACTAGCGATTATAAAACTGGGTACACCGCCGCACATAACGACTGCGCGGGTATTATTGAAAAGCTGGAGAAGGCTCTAGAGTTTTATGGAAACAAAGACAATCACGTTATTAGACCCGCCAATAAGCCAGATACTCCAGTAATACAGGACATGGGTGGTGGTGCTCGCAAGGCCCTTGCTGAGTTGAAGGCTTGGAGGGAGTCGTGAAAGAGCTGGTTTATTATAACGAAGAAAAAGACAGCATCTACATAATCGACAACGACTATCGAGTTTGGTTTGCTGATGATTTGTTTTGGAAAATTAAATCTTTGAGAGGATCTCGGCCAAGATTAATAAAAACCATGGAAGAAATAAAAGAAGAGATGAATGAAACGAAATGCGAATATCTGGATAATTTATGAAATCACTGATGACTAAAAAGAAAATAAAAAAAACAATTAAACGCAAAATAAAGCGAAAGGTAAAGAAAATGAACATTACGCAAGACACAGTTACAATTAACGGATTAGAGTACGTTTTAAAAAGCGCAGCTCAAAACACAAAAGCAGAATCGTTGAACGGTTTAGAATATAAAATCATTCGTTGCGACCGCTCTGGAGTTTTTGCTGGATATCTGAAATCACTAAACGGACAAGAAGCAATTATTATACAGGCTCGTCGATTATGGTATTGGTCGGGAGCGGCGTCACTTAGTCAAATGGCTATTGATGGAACAACTAAACCGAATGACTGCAAATTTCCAGAAGCTGTTTCTAAAATCTTAGTAACTGATGCAATTGAAATATTAGACGTTACAAAAAAAGCGAAAGACTCTATTGAGGCGGTTAAGGTATGGCGACAGTAAATAATAGTGGCTATGGCTATGGCGATGGCGATGGCTCTGGCTATGGCTATGGCTCTGGCTCTGGCTCTGGCGATGGCTATGGCTATGGCGATGGCTCTGGCCATTAATAAAAAACCATTAAGTTATATAAATTTATATGAGACTAATTGATAAAAACACTGATCTAAAAAACTTTAGAGCGCAAAAAGAAAGTGAGAAGTTAGAAGTATTTACTTGGTGCTTTGTTGCGGTGGTTGTGATGATGTGCCTTGCTGTGCTTAAACAAAGCTTTGATGATGGAATGGAACGATATAACGATCAACTGGTTTATGCCTGTCATCAGGATGGTGAGTTATGAAAAACTACTTACTAAAAGAATACGTATCATTAACTGAAGAAATGGCCGATGAATTAATTGACAACAAGATTGTTATGAATAGTTCTGACATGAAAAAACTCACATTTAATACTCTTATAAATCTTAATTCTTTTAATGGAGAATCTGCTATTTGTTTACTAAACGAGATAAGTAACAAATGAAATACATCAAACTATTTTTCAGGCTTAAAAAATCAGGAATGAGCTTGAAAGACGCGGTGGAAGGAGTCTTTATATTTAGACGGATTGATTTGATAGTGAGAGGCAAGTAAACATGGACGAGAAATATAAAAAGATACTAATGAACAAATTTATCGAATTTGTTCACGCAGACAGACAAAATAGTCAATTATTTTATAGAGAGGAATTCGATCAAATGAGAGAAAATGAAAAATTTACTGAATGCGAGCTTTTTTTGTTAAGAAATTGTTTATTGCAAAGCATATCAAGCAATCATAAATATGCTCAAGAAGATTTACAGAATTCATTAAATAATATTTCTGATCTTAGTTTTTCTTCTTCTGAAGAAAGACTAGAAAAGCTACGCAACATTATCAAAGTCACAAACTACGCGATTGATCATATAGAAAAACTTAATAAGTTACTAGAAAAATTTAAGGAATAAATAAAATGACTGAGCGCATCTACCAAACAGAAGAAATAAAAGACTTATTCGCTGCGCTTGTTAAAGTTCAAGCCGGACTTAAACATGCAAAGAAGAAAGAAGATAATCCGTTTTATAAATCAAAATATGCAGGATTGCCTGAAGTTATAGACGCATCAAGAAAACTACTAACAGATAACGGACTTGCGATTAGTCAATCCACTGATTACGAGACAGTAGATTTGCGTCCTGTGCTTATAACGCAACTAACGCACAGCTCAGGACAATGGATTAGAGGTTACTATCCAATTATATCTACTAAACAAGGCCCGCAAGAGCTTGGATCAGCACTAACTTATGCGCGCCGCTATGCGTACATGGCTATTATTGGACTTGCCGCAGAAGATGAAGACTATGATGGAAACGCTGCATCAGGAATTAAAACAAAACTGCCTGATCTATCCGCTGAAAACTTTGCTAAAATTAAAAACAAATGGAAAGAATCTATTAGCAAAGGCAAGTCAATCGATGATCTTATATCTATCTTAAGCACTAAGTACACGGTTACAGATAAGCAGATAGACGAGATTAAATCATGGCAGGCGTAATCTGTAACTTAAAACAAGGAACTGATGAATGGCTGGCGTTTAGAAATAATTACTTTAGTTCTAGCGAAGCATCAGCAATGCTAGATATATCAAAACACATGACACGCGACGAACTACTTTTTAAAAAGTACACCGGAATTGAAAAAGAATACAACAGCTACACGCTTAATCTTTTTCAGCGCGGACACGAAGCAGAAGAAAGCGCTAGAAGAATAATTGAAAAACAAATAAACGATGACTTGTTTCCTGCTGTGTATGTAATGAGTGACTTAATGGCGTCAGTTGATGGCATAACAATAAATGGCTCAATTGCTTTCGAACACAAGCTATTTAACTTGAGACTTCATGATTCAGTCAGCAAAGGAATATTGCCAAAAGAATATGAGCCGCAATGCCAGCAGATTATGATGGTAACAGGCGCGAGCAAGTTAATATTTGTGTGTTCTGACGGTACAGAAGAAAAGATAGCGCAAATGGAATTAATGCCGGATAACAGTTATTTCAAAAAATTGTTAGATGGATGGATGGATTTCAAGATTGATTTAGAAAATTACGGTAATAAAGGAACTATAAATGGCATCAGTTAACAGAGCAACAATAATAGGAAACCTTGGAAATGATCCAGAAATTAGATATTCATCTGGCGGTGATGCTATAGCAAACTTAATTATAGCCACCACTGACAATTGGAAAGATAAGAATGGAGATAAGCAAGAGAAAACAGAATGGCATCGTGTGACTATGTTCGGAAAGCTTGCTGAGATATGCGGTGAGTATCTAAAGAAAGGATCGCAGGTTTACATCGAAGGCAAATTACAAACGCGCAAATGGACAGATAAAGAAAATATAGAACGCTACACCACCGAGATTATCGCAGACACGATGAAAATGCTCGGTAAGCGTGAAAAACAAAAAGAAGAAAGAAGTCACTCCACGGCATCAACTGCCGTTGATGATGATATTCCATTTTAATCTTAATCTGTTTAAATAATCGAAGGAGAGCGCAGTGAATAAAATAATCGCATCAATACTAATTCTAACAGTTTTAACCGCATGCGCTGGACGCACACCTAGGCCAGTCGATGCCATGAAAGTTACAGATAAGGAACTAACATGCGAACAAATCCAGAACGAATTGCTGCTATCGAACAACGAAATAAGCAGGTTATCAGTTGACGCTGACAAGACAGCCAAGAACGTGGCTTTAGGTATAGCAGGATGGTTTTTAATCATACCTTGGTTTTTTATGGACCTAAAGAATGCAGAAAAAACGGAAATGGAAGCACATCGCCAAAGAATCAATACACTTAATTTGATGTATATGAATAAAAAATGCGGACAATCATGAGTGAAAAAGACAACATAGATGGAAGAAAAAAAGCGCTATTAGAAATAATAGAAAACTGCATGAGAGAACTTGAATATGATTATTTCTACTCAGTTACAGAACTTACGATTGAAAGAAATCAAACAATTGAAACGCTTAGATCGCTTTGCGAAAAACACGGAGATCAAGATTGGGAATGCAACACCCACATTAAAGACATCATAGAAAAACATTTAATCAATCATCTGATAAATAAATGACATATACACGCGACGTTAAACATTTAGACAAGATAGACATCTACAGAATACTTGATTTATACGGAGTTGAATCGCCAGCGTTGCAACATGCGATTAAAAAATTACTATGTTCTGGTCAGCGCGGATATAAAAATGAATATCAAGATGTTGTAGAAGCAGCAAAATCGATCGATCGGTGGTTAGATATGAGGCGTGAGGATAATAATAGATGACAATCACAGCAAAAGTAATAGCTGATTCAATATCGACGGATGGAATTAGATTAACAACTATGGAATTGAGCTATCCATTGATAGTGCATGCAGAATTCATGACTCATCGGATGTTCTGTTTAGATGGGGATTCATTATTAGAATTTGATTTACCTAAAGGACAAGGAGAATATAAAAGAGTATTTACTATGACTCTTCGGGAATTTGCCTATAAATGGTTTAATGGTGATTCCAAAGGAAGATCATTAAGACATAGGTTGTCTAATATGAGGATCAGACAACTAAATGAGTCTACTCAAAAAATAGAAACCTGTACGGTGCGAGATTGTTTTATTTCAGGGGGAAAAGAAGTTTTTGAAATAACTGCTGGCGGAATGTCAGTGGCTGGTAGTAAAGATCATAGGATTTTAACAGTAGATGGGTGGAAAAGAATAGAAGAATTAGAAGTTGATAAAGACTACATTATAACTAGAGCTTTTGGGAAATTAGACGAAGATGTAAATTATCCAATCCGATTAAATAAATTTGGTTATAAATGTAAATCAACTTGGCTGAATCAAATTCGACAAGATAAGTTAATAGACCAAAACTTTAGTTGTTATGACTGCGGTACTGAACTACTTATTGCCGCTCACGATTTACACCATGTAATTCCTGTATATATGGATGAGTCAAAAACATTTGATTACAATAATATTGTTGCATTGTGCAAAGACTGTCATCAAGAAAGACACAGAATACAGTGGTGGAAAGGGGGAACTTATCTTTATGGCAAGCCTGAATTATTGCAATCTATTAAATCTTTAGGACATAAAGAAACATTTGATTTAGAGATGGATAGTGAGTATGAAAATTTTATAGCCAATGGCATTGTGGTACATAACAGTAGGAATGCTGCTAGCAATAGAGCGATACCAACGCGCAAAATTATAGAGCAAGTCGAGAAAAATCCTTTTGTGCCGAATTACTGGGGCAAAGATAAACCAGGCATGCAGGCAGATGAGGAATTGGATTCGCAAAATATACGTAATGCAATAATTACCTGGAATGGTGCTTGTGAAAGCGCGGTTTTTTGGGCTGAGGCATTTGCAGAAGATGGAGTGCATAAACAGATAGCAAACCGTGTATTAATGCCATATCAATACATAAAAGTTATTGTTACAGCTACAGAATGGGAAAACTTCTTTAATTTGAGGTTGCACCACGATGCCCAACCGGAGATGCAGCAGTTAGCGTTAGCGATTAAAGACGCAATGGACTCGTCGATACCCAACCGGCTACGGTCAGGAGAGTGGCACCTGCCGCTCGTCAAGCCACAGGAGTTTGATTTAAGCACCGAGAATGGGTTAGAAATAGCGCTCAAATGCTCATCAGCCCGTTGTGCTAGAACATCCTATTTAAATCATGATATGAGCAATCCTGATCCAGTTAAGGACGTTAAGTTGAGTGATATGTTGTGTGAACACCAGCATTGTTTTACCAATGACACTGAAGTATTGACGAAAGATGGTTTCAAATTATTTGAGGATATAGACAGTAACACGCTAATAGCTAATATAGACAAAAACACGGGTGAATTTAAGTATTGGCAACGCCCTAATTTCATTGTTAACAAGATGTATGACGGGTACATATATGATTATGGGTGCGGATTAAGTGTTACTAGC
>CALBHK010000017.1 GCA_937894565.1 uncultured Chlamydiae bacterium | reverse complement strand
TAACCTTCGACAGGGGCTTTATGATGCTGAAGAAGTAGCTCAAAGTTTAAGGCGACTCTTAGCTAAAAAGCAGACAAGTCATTCAAACTTGTCTGCCCAGATCAAAACGGCTAACAATATTATAGTTCTGGATAGGAGAACTTTAAAAATTGTTACCGAGAGCGACGCTGGAGCAATACTTGATCCTTTGGTAATGGCTGATACAGTTATTATACCTGATAAGCTTTGGGTTAATCTTCCGGGTTTTACTGAGCCACAAGTAGATTGGAAAAGAAACATTGGGCCGTATATATACGAATCTGGTTCTTTGACTTCGATGGAAAACGAACCCTTAATATTTAAGCCAAATATAAAGCATTATCTTTTTCAGGAAGGTCAGCTGAATTGGAATATTCAGTATTTTCCTCCTGAGAAAAAAGTTAATTTGGAGGAAATTAAAACAATTTTTAATGATAAACCATGTTTTACAACAATAAGAAACTGGGAGATGACTAATTTCTTAAAAAAACTGGAGAATAATTTAAGTTTTGTTGAAACTCGACCAAATGGGATTAGTTTTTTGATTCCAAACTTAAATAGAGAGTTCTTTCAGGATAAAGCTTCAAGGCTGGAGTTTTTATTTAAGCTCTATGATACTATTAACCAGGCCGAAAGTAATTTAATATAAGCTTGCTTTTTTGCTGCGATTTTGGTTGGATATTTTTCATGCGGCAGGATGCAAGAAAACTTGATCATAAAACTCTTGAAGAGATGCGAATTAGAGCGGTTAAGCAAGTTCAGAGTGGCGTGAGTCCTGAGGATATTACAAGATCTTTAGGATTGTCGGGCCCTACCATATACAATTGGTTAGCCAGCTACAGAGAAGGTGGCTGGGACGCACTTAAAGCAAAATCAATCCCAGGTCGTCCCAAAAAACTAAACGGCAAAAAGTTAAAATGGATTTACGACACAATTGTGCAGAAGTCTCCACTGCAGTTTAGATTTGAATTTGCTCTTTGGACTCGCGAGATGATTCAAGAGATTATTTTTAAAAAGTTCAAGATTAGACTTGGTTTGTCTTCAGTGAGCCGGCTTTTAAAGCAGTTGGGACTAACTTGCCAGAGGCCCATTTTCAAAGCATGGCAACAGAACTCACAACAAGTGAGCAACTGGTTAAAGAAAGTATTTCCAAAGATTAAGTCCCGCGCCCAGCTTGAGAAAGCAGACATTTATTTTGCTGATGAGGCAGGTATCAGAAGTGACTATCATAGCGGAACAACATGGGCTCCGAAAGGTGAAACCCCGGTGGTGTCAGCAACCGGCGCAAGATTTTCTGTTAACATGATTTCGGCAGTCAGTCCCCGTGGAGATTTTCGTTTTATGGTGGTTGAGGGAGGCGTAAACTCAGCTGTATTTGTGGATTTTTTAAAAAGATTAATGGTGGGATCCAAAAAGAAAATATTTTTGATTGTTGATGGCTATCCTGCTCACAAATCAAAAAAGGCAAAGCAGTTTATTGCCGATCAAAAGGGAAAGTTAGAGTTATTTTATTTACCACCATACTCGCCGGAACTGAATCCCGATGAGCTGGCGTGGAATACACTGAAAAATGGAATTGTGGGTCGATCAACAGTTAAAAGCAAAGACGAACTGAAGTCTAAAGTTGTTGGTGGGCTTCGCAAAATCCAGAAATCACCAGAGATGGTGAGATCATTTTTTCAACACGAAAAAACAAAATACGCGGCTTGATTATATTAAATTACTTTCGGCCTGGTTAATAATTAGGGCGTGTCCTCATTTGATTGGTCGAAAATCCCAACTTTAGTCCTGTAGATTTGATCTAAATGACATGAAAAACTCGACGTAAGGAGGGTTTTTCATATGTCGAGAATAGTTTTAAACGATGACCTATGGGGTCAGCTCCAGCAAATTATGAAAGCCAAAGGCTGCAAATCTTCAAAAAACAATCGCAACGTCATGGAAGCAATTTTATGGAAAATTCGAACAGGTGCTACATGGCGAGATGTACCTGGTGATTTATGTCCGTGGAAGACAGCTTACAATATATTCAATCGTTGGACTCAAAAAGGACTTTGGGACAAATTTTTTTTGCTCTACCAAAAGAAGCTGATACAGAATGGATATTCATCGACGGAAGCCATATACGCGTACATCAGCATGCTAGTGGATCTCGGCGTGGAGAGTATCGTGCTATCGGAAAAAGTAATGGTGGACCCACAACTAAAATACACATGGCCAGTGATGCGCATGGAAATCCGCTCTGTATTGAAATCACTGGGGGTCAAGTGCACGACAGTCAAGTTGCACCACAACTGATTGATCAAGTTCAAGGTGAAATTTTAATAGCTGACAAGGGTTACGACTCTGAATCCATCCGAGAAAAAGCAAGATCTAAAAATATGGTTCCTGTTATTCCTAAGAGATCGAATAATAAAAATCCGGATAAAGATTTTGATCTTCAGCTTTATAGAAACCGTCATGTTATTGAAAATTTATTTGCAAAATTGAAACACTAAAAAGCTATCGCAATGAGAGCCGATAAACTCGCTAGAAATTTTAAAGCTGCCATCACCTATGTCTGTACTTTTTTGTGGTTAAAATTGCTCGCAATCAAATGAGGACACGCCCTAATTAAGACATAGATCTAGACGTCTATAAAATTGCGTGGCTAGAAAGGCACAATACGAATGGTTCTTAAAACACCACCAGTATCCATGGAAATTTCAAATCCATCTTGAAACACTTGGCGAATCAACTTTTTGTCTCCCCCCAGAGTAAGGCAACGAGGATTTAACTGACAAAGAGGTCCATAAATCCCTGCATCTCCTGTCACAAATTTGGGAACATCATCTTTGTAGTTTCTTTTAGAAAAAAATAGATCAGCGACAATCTCACGATCATTTTCAGAGTTCTTTTTTAACTGACCTAATTTTATCGACTCTAATTTTTTAAGAACATTTTGATATTCTTGAGCACTACGGCTTACTTCGAGATCGGAAGAGCGT
>CALBHK010000016.1 GCA_937894565.1 uncultured Chlamydiae bacterium | reverse complement strand
TCGCAGTCTGAAGGACTGCAAGAGTTAGCCTGATGCGTATGCCTGCCTATCCTGTCATTCTTTTACATCCTGTGTATAAGATCAATGTTGCATGACATCATCAAGTAGAATGGCAAGGCGTTTTTTAACTTCGGAGTCTAAAACCAGCTCTTTGATCTTATCTAACTGACGGATGTAGACCAGCAGGCACCAGGCCTCGATAACCGAATGTTCTGCAACAATTGCATATTCAGGTGCATGTTCTGGGCAAAGCCATTCTCCCTTGGAAAAATGTGTGAGGGTTGCGCTCTGATGGCAAATGCTACAGTGCATGCACGTATCTATCATGCCCTCTAAAAGTAGAATTTTGATGGAATAGATGTATGTTAAAATTTCAGGATCTGCCATCTCTGTTGAGAGGGAAATAAGCAGACGCAAAAGGGTATAAATCTCTGGTGCAGGTTTTCTTTCTACTTGGGTTTTTAAAGTAATGGAAAGCATTTTTCCTACTTCTAGCATAGCGGCAAGGGAACTTCTAATTTTTTCATTTGCATCTAAAAGATGGATGTCTACTCCAAGGGCCAAATTTCCCCTTCCTTCTTTATAAAGGAGCTCAATTTTTGAAGAGGGGGAGCAAATAGCTGCCGGTACATTTTTTTTATATAAAATCGCTTGCAAGATCCCATGTTCTTTAGTCATTAAGGTGAGGATGCGTTCATTTTCGCGATAAGGAAGAGTGCGCAGAATAATGCCTTCACATGTTAAAATTTCTTGTTGGGAGAACAATAGACAAACCTCTTTTTAGCTCTTTTAATAAAATACGTCCACAGAGTATCATTTTGTTGACTTTCCTGCACCGATAGCTCAATCGGATAGAGTACCTGGCTTCGAACCAGGTGGTTAGGGGTTCGAATCCCTTTCGGTGCATTTCTTCTTGTTGTTGCACTGCAGATCAGCTATAATTTTAATTATAGAAGAGCACCACCTGTGGAGGCGGAGTATGAGTAAGAAGAGTAAAGCCTTAGAGTTCGCTAATGATCTTTACACAATTCAAGTCACTGGACGTCACGTCGATGTGACGGAAGCAATGAAAAATTACGCCTTAGAAAAAGCTAAAAAGATTGAACGGCTTGCAGAGCGTATTATTGACGTAGTGATCACAATGGATATTCAAAAATTGCAACATCGTGTGGATATTATAGTAAAAGTGGGAACGATTGTCATTAAAGCAACTGATGCAAGTGCGGATATGTATGCATCTGTTGATGGCGCGATGGATAAGCTTTTAAATCAATTGCGTCGCTACCATCATCGCATCAAGGAGCACCATAACAAACATTTTCATGCAGAGGATATGCAAGTTAATGTTTTAGAGCCTACTGAGCAGGAAGTAGATTTTATTAATGATGATATCGAGGAAGAGACTCAGAAGAGTGTTGAAAATGCAATGAATTATAAAATTTTCAAAACCATTACAACACCTCTTAAAACACTCACGCAAAAAGAAGCTGTGATGAAGTTTGATCTCTTGAACGACTCTTTTATGCTTTATCGTTCTTTGGAAGATAATAAATTAAAAGTCATTTACAGACAGGAAGATGGCCTTTTCTGTGTGATGGAACCTGAGATGTCTTAATATGATTCATTGCTGCATACGTCAAGAAAAAGTGACAGCTACTGCAGAAGAAAAAATACGGCAAAAATTGATTCAATATATGCTTGGGGAGCTTAAATTCCCCAAGCATTCTCTTTTATTAGAATGCCAGTTAGCTCATTTACCCCACTTATCAAACGCTAAAAATTTGCCTAATCGCCGCTTTGATCTGCTTTGTATGGCGAAGGGCATTCACCCTGAGCATGCTTTGTTCCCACTTTTAATAGTAGAGTGCAAGGCTGTGAAGTTAGATCAAGATGTAATTACACAAGTGGTTGGTTATAATCATTATGTGCAAGCTCCCTTTGTGGCTATTGCCAATCATGAACGTTTGGTTTGGGGAGAGCAAAGAGAAGAGGGGTATGTATTTCAAGATGGGCTGCCCTCTTTTGAGGATTTGTTGAAACTTGCTTCCAAGGAGCATAACTGATAATGTAAAAAAAAGATTATCAGAGGGCAAATGGCAGAACAGCAAAAAAACGAACTGCAGGTGCTTATTAATGAACTCGGAAATTTTTTAAATACGCTGCGAGAAAATGCTTCAAAAAAGGGGATTCCGTATTCTTCCCTTAAGCTCGATCTTGCCCTCGTGAGGCAATATAATATTTTACTGCACAATCTTTTTGAAGAGGCCCTTATGCGTACAGGAATTACGCGGGAAGAGTTGCGCTCTCAGATAGAAGAGGGAAAGAAATCGCTTAGTGAAGAGAATTTACGCTATTTACGCCAGTTAAGCGGCATGCGTAGCGAAGTAGATTTTCTTTTTGAACGTTATAAAGCCGCATCTGAAAAACGCATGGAGAAGAAAGAACAAGAAAAAGAAAAGATAGATACTGAACAACATAAGCGTGATATCGGCTTTCGTAAAGGTTGGAAAAAATTATGAACCAGCAGCTCAAGAATTTAGATCTATTTAATAAGCAAAATCCATTTGATCCTCTCTCCATAGAAGTAGTAGGAGGTGAAGCTATTCGATGGCAGATAAGTCCTGATGGAGAAAAAAATCTCATTTGTACAGAGAACGGACAAGAATTTTTACTCTACCATCCTGATGGTGGAAAAATAGAGTCTGGGGAATTTATTAAATTGCTCACCTTAGAAGAGTGTTACTTATTGATTGTTTTTGGGGTCGGATTGGGTTATTTATTTGATGAATTGAAAGAATGGCTTAAAACACATCCTCAATCACATCTTATCTTTATAGAAGATAAGATGGAAGTTTTTAGAGCTTTTTTAGAAACTGAACGCGCCCCTCATCTTTTAACCCATGCGCAAGTTAAGGTCCTTTTTATAGACGATGAAAAAAAATTAGAAAGAAAATTTGGGGAAATGCTTAAAAGCGTTTTAATTCCTCCGGGATGTTTAGGGGGAATTACTTTCATTTCTTTGCCCTCTTATCGTCGCATGCGTTTTGAAAAGATGGATGAGACTTATTCAAGACTGATTAAAGAAGTAGAAAATATAGAGAGAAGCGGTGAGACGCGTTATTTTTGCCCCTCAGTTCTTTATAACCACATGACTAATTTTCGCTTCTATCCTTATGGGTATCATATTCAATCTTTATTTAATGCTTTTAGAGAGGTTCCCGTTATTGTTTGCGGAGGGGGGGCCTCTTTAGATACGCACATCGAATTTTTAAAACAGATTGAGAGTAGAGCTATTATCGTAGGTGTGGGTGCTGGAAGTAATGCTCTAGCAGAACATGGAATTATTCCTCATTTAACCTTTGGCATAGATCCCACTTTAAGGCATTCTGCAAGACTTGCCTCTCAAGGCTGTTATGAAGTGCCTCTAATTTATTCGACCCGCGTCCATTTCCGTGGCTTAGAATTAATCCAATCTCCTTTAGTTGTAGCCCCATTTGAAGAGGAGGGGTCTCAAAATTGGGTTAATAAACAATTGAAAATCCCGCGTATTGAACCTTTTATTGGGGTAAGTGTGGGGAATTTTGCCGTTTCCATCATGCAGCGCTTAGGTTGCTCGCCTCTATTTTTTTTAGGCATTGATTTAGCACATGCACAAAACAAAGCCTATGTATCGGGTTGGCAGGACCACCCTTTAATTGGAGAATTAAAAGAGTGTGCCCAGACAGATTTGCGCCAATCTATCTTTGGGATCACGCGTGAAGAGGATTTAAAACCACATACGACTAACCAATTTCTTTTAGAAAGACATTTTTATACTCTTTTAGCTGAGCAGTGTCCAAACACTAAGTTCTTTAATTTATCCTGGGAAGGGTTTGATATTCCCTCAGTGCCGCGCATTTCGGTACAAGAGGCTTTTGATAGCTTTTTGAGCCGTACCTTTGATTTAAGAGGGCAGATCCACTCTTTAATGATCCAAGCGCCTCTCTCTAATTACCGTATTACAATAGAAAAAATTGTAGAGCAGATGGATAAATGGCATGAGCATTTGGACCATAGTTATTCTTGGTGTCAGCGTATTGCAGATAGACTTCAAGAAGAATGCATGGTAGATGAGAATAGGGAGATTGATCCTGAAGAGATCATTAGATTTGAAAAGAAAATCAATAAATCTCCCGTCTATGAGAATTTATTAAAAGAATATGAAGAGAGCTATGAGGAGTGCCATGCCTTGAAAGTGAAGTGGTGGGGAAAGAAAATTAGCAATGCGCGTAAATGGATAGAGTGTTATCGCCATTTGGCTGATTGCACTGCCGGTGCTTTAGCTATGATGGAGGGCATTCGGTTAAAATATAGGTGGGATGAAAAATATGCACTTCAACGTTTTCCAGCTGCCCAGGGCGTGGCTAAGGAGATGCCCGGTGAAGGCGATCTTTATTCACTAACAGATAACGAATTGACTCTTATTGATTGGGAATTAGAACTCGCTTATCACGAATCGCTCCATTTTGAAAGAGGGACCTTTTGTTTTGATGAATCGTTTTATTCCAGTGGGGGCCTTAAATCAAAAGTGGGGCGCTTTGAGGGTGTTTTACATGGTTATAGCGCCTTTTATAGCGAAAATGGGGAATTGCTCTCTATGTCCTGGTTTATTAAAGGAATCCAGCAAGGAAAAAGCTGGCGCTATTATCCTTCTGGCGCTTTATATTCAGTTGAGCGTTACAGGGATGGTTTACGCGAAAAAAATCAAGAATACTTTTATGAGAGCGGTCTTTTTCGTACAGTTTTGCCTTATCTTAAAGGTAAACTGAATGGGATGGCAACATTTTATCATCGCAATGGTGTTAAGAAAAGAGAGGTTCCTTACGCCCATCATGAACGTTTTGGGATAGAGAGGTTTTGGGATGATAATGGCGTTTTGCGTGGGCACATTAAATATCATCATAATCAACCCTTAGGAACGGCTTGTTCCTGGTTTAAAGAAGGGACTCAACAAATGGAGCTCTCTTATTTTTCTGAAGGAGTGATTGATTATGTAGATCAATGGGATGAATCAAGTGTTTATACGCATGATCAAAGAATGCCCATAGATAGCGTGGTACGCCAAATAGATGAAATGAGCGATAAAATGCAAAACTTGCAAAATCAATTTGAGCTCCTTGCCCATCAATTGCCCACTTCTGAGCAATTGGAAAATTTGGAAAATAAAGGGGAAATAGAGGAAGATCTTATGAAACTTGGGGAAGAGATGAAAAAATTGGAGCAATTTTTTAAAAAAAATAGCTGAGGAATAAGAGGAACTAGAGAAATAAGAGGAATAAGAGGGACAAGAGGAATTAACCGCAGAGCCGCAAAGTACGCTGAGCAAACGCAGAGAAAAAAAAGAAAAGCTACTCTTTTCCAACTAACACAGAGAATTTTTCTTCTCTGCGTTTCCTCTGCGCACTTTGCGGCTCTGCGGTTAGTTCCTCCTCTTCTCCCTTCCTTCTTTTTTCCTCAAAATAGTCATATACAGAGGAGTGATATGGATGTAAGGGCACAGAATTTTTCTTTTTTTTCATCGATTGATCCCCTTGGAGCTGTACGTGTAAGCCAGGCAAAAATAGATCATCTGCGATGGGTAAAAACGGTTTGCGGGGAAGATAACCTTGAGGGTGTATTTTTTTATCATAGCCAAGAAGGGGCTTTAAAAGAGGCTCAAAATCTTTTTCGCATTCTTTCTCTTAAAAAATGCCAAGTGATTTATCAGTTTGGAATCGGCCTGGGTTATTTTTATGAGGCGGCAAAAGAATGGTTACAAGAAGATAAAGAGCGTGCTTTGGTTTTTTTAGAAGATGACCCAGCAGTCGTGAATTGTTTTTTTTCGCTTTCAAAAGCGCAGGAGATTTTAAGAGATCCTCAAGCGATGTTGTGGATGATAGATAAAAAAGAGCTTCAGGAAGATATTCAGCTCTTTCGGACGCTGACATGGGCCCATTTGCTGAAAATCAATTGCATCACGGCTCTGCCTGCGTATGCAGAGCATCGAAAAGAGGACTATCATTTGATTAAAGAGCGGCTATTGCAAGAATCTTCTAATAAAAATGATCTAGTCAGTGAATATTTATCTTCGAGCATTCCTTTTTATAGAAATTATTTCCCCAATCTTTTTAAACTTCCCGATTCTCTAATGGGATCTTCTTTATTTGGAGAGTTTCAAAATGTTCCAGCCCTGATTTGCGGCGCTGGTCCTTCTTTAAATAAACATTTAGATCAATTAAATGCTTTAAAAGAGCGCGCTTGTCTTTTTGCCGGGGGAACGGCAATGAAATTGCTGATGCAAGCAGGGGTGCGTCCCCATTTTGGAGGGGGGATAGACCCCAATACCGAGCAATGGAAGCTCTATCAACAGATAAAGGAATTAGATTTTCCCGTTTTTTACCATCCACGTATTCGCTCTGAAGCATTGGAGTTATTGAAAGGTCCTAAACTTTATCTCTCTGGTACCGGAGGCTATGAGATTGGCAAGTGGGTAGATAATCAACTGGGGATTGCTGTGCAAGAGATGGACGAGGGGCATAATGTCATCCATTTTTTAACGCAAATCGCTTTAAGAATGGGTTGCAACCCTATTATCTTTATTGGGATGGACCTCTCATCTCATACAGCATTGCATGGTGTGCTTAGAAACGATATTTATGGCAACCCTATTCATACAGAGTGGAAGTGGATTCGAGAATCGCACTGGACAAGCACACTCGCACAGGAAAAAAGCGATCGCTGTTGGATCAATGCCACGGAAGGGGGGATTGGTTTTAAAGGTATTGAAAATAGAGCATTGAAAGATGTGCATTTAGAAAAAATGGATGTGGATGAAAAAATTAGAGCCGCTTTAAAAAAAGCCCAAATGCCGCAAAGCGTGAATAAAGCGCACATCGAAGAGCTTTTAGAGACCTTGCGTTTAAGTTTAGAGCGCTCTATGGAGTTTTTAATGGATTTAAAAAGCGATAGCGAAAAGATGCGTTTGGAAGGTAAAAAATCATTAGAGGGTTTAAGTGGCAGAGGCATGTTAGCTTACCACGATTTAACGCAAGAAGTGGCATACCCTGTGATCTTAGAAGTTTATGAGAGAATTCAAAAATTGCTGGCTGCAGAAAAAGCAGCGCAAAAGCAGCCTGAAATTTGGGGTGCTGTGCTGCAGGCAGCGCAAGATATTCACGCTTGCCTTATCCAAACAAGATAGAGGAAGAACAGAAGAATAACAGGATGGGCAGGATCGGCCTGCGGCCGGCAGGGTGGGCAGGAGCGTTGCCGGTGCCGCCGCCTCCGCGGCCCAAGCCTGCCAAGCCCGCTCCTTCGGGGCGCCGCAACCTCCAGAACCTGGACCACCTGCCCCAGGAGCGCATCGAACTGCGCGACCCCGTCCTGGACGAGCAGGTCGCCCTGGGCGTTGGTGGCCGACACCTCGAACGTGTAGGTCTTGCCCGGGGTCAGCGGGCCGACCGCGCAGTGTCCGGCGTCACCGGGGCAACTGGTCGAGCCGCCGGACCAGTACACGGTGAACGCGCTGATCGCCGGCCGGGTGAGAGCCGGTGCCCGCCAGGCGACGTCGACGCTGTCCGGTTGGCCCAGCGAGGTGGCGAGGTTCTCGACCCACACGGTGCCGCCCGCGCCATTGGTGGTGAACTTGAAAGCTTGCGACCCGCCCTCACCAAGCATGATCACGTCATCGGCGCGGTCATTGTTGAGGTCGCCCACCAAG
>CALBHK010000015.1 GCA_937894565.1 uncultured Chlamydiae bacterium | reverse complement strand
AAATTACACACCCCTCGACCCGGCGATAGCCGATTGGGAATGTTCAAACCCCACTGCAAACAATTCTGACTCAAAATCTTTCACTTTTTTTCTTGGCTCAACTGCCGTTTCTAGGTTAAAGCCAATTTCGCAAGGGGTCTATTTTTTCTTTTTTTATACAAATGTGATATTAGAATAAAAAAGGAGAGAAATAATGGACACAATAAATAAACATGAAAAAATAGATCAAAAAGGACTATTATTAATTGATCGTTTTTTAGTTGATAATCTAAAAATTCACGAGAAGCTAAATAACTGCATCACCCAACTCACATTGATTCATAATACTTTTAAAACTCTAAGAGATGAGGAGTTTTTTACCTTTGATACAAAGCATAATATCATTGAAAAAATCTCTTGCAAAACCCCTATAACCCAACATATTCAAGACCTATTTAATCAATTAGTTTTTTTATTATCTTCTTCAGACGAAAAGAAAGAAGATGTAGACTTCTTTACCATTATGACGATCCATGAAAAAGTAGATCTTATCTTACAATGCCTTAAAGATCACCCTACTTCCCAGATAAAAATATTAGAATCCAAAGAATTAACAAAACAATTTAATCAACTCCATGGACAAGCCTTTAACATCCCCTTCGACACAAAGCCCTTCAGTGTACTGCAAGATTACTTTCCAAAAATCAAACACCCCTATTTTAAAGAATTCTTTAACCTAAACATTTTTAAATACAATCAAGAAAAAATAAAAATCCATAAGGAAAAATCAGAAAAAGAGGTAAAGAGACTGGAATTCATCACCGAAAATATAAAATACAGCAAGACAACAGAAACGCTAAGTTCCCTTTGCAAGCACCACAACCACATCCTGGAAGATATTTTTTCTTGGGACTCTATTTTTTTTATGAGCATTGAAGCTAAAAATTTCCTTTATTCCTCTCCTTTGGAAGTAGGCTCGGCTGGCTTTGACATTTGCCTTAAAGCAATCATGGACTTTTCAGAAAAACTTAATTTTTTATTACGCTCCTACATACTTACTCCAAAAAAACCGGAAAAGAGGTTAAAAGCAGCCACTCTTTGCTTGCAAATGTTAGGAAAACTCATAAAAAAAGAAGACCTACATGGGGCTTTTACCTTATATAGCGCTCTTAATGCTCCTGAAATTTCACGTTTACATGAGTTATTTGAAACCCCAAACAATCAAAAAAAATTAAACCGCTATTCTTCTTTGTTTTCTAGCAGGAAGAATTTTAAAGTTTATAGAGATTTTCTCCTTTCCTGCAAATCCCCCATTCCTATTTTCTTAATTTTTATTAAAGATAATACTATTGGAAATGAAAATAAAGGAGGAAAAGATGATGAGATTAATTTATATAAGTGGAAATTTTATTATGCGCAATATAAACTAATTCAGAACCTTCAAAATCAACATAAAAAAGATTTTATGACGGTAGAAATGTGCTCAAATTTATACAAAACCTTATTTGATTTAGATACCGACACGCTTAAAAAAACCCTATTTGAGCGTTCGTACGAAATCCGCCCATTCACAAAAAAACCAGAAACTATAGATGTAAACAACGACCAAAAAAATTAAGCGCCGCTTCTTTAATGGCTTCACTTAATGTCGGATGGGCATGGCAAGCTAACGCAATCTCTTCTATTTTCATCTTCTTATCAATCGCTAATACCCCCTCATGGATTATCTCCGAAGCATGGGCTCCCACCACATGCATTCCCAATAGGCGGCCAGTTTTTCGCTCACCAAGCAGTTTGACCATCCCCTCTTCTTCTCCTGCAGTGCGCGCACGCGCATTTGCGCGAAAAGGATAGCTGCCCACTGCAAAATCAAGCCCTAAATGCCTGCACTCCCCTTCTGTAAGCCCGACACTTGCAACTTCCGGGGATGTATAAACGACAGAGGGAATACTCATATACTCAAGATGAGGCTGCAATCCGGCTATTTTCTCAGCGAGCGCCACGCCTTCTTCAGAAGCTTTATGAGCCAGCATGGGGCCATCGATCACATCCCCTATGGCATAAATATTATCGAGAGAAGTTTTGAAATTTCCATCCACAACAATCATTCCCCTATCATTTATTTTAATTCCGATATTTTCTAATCCCAATCCCTTTGTATAAGCTTTTCTACCTACTGCCACTAAGACCAAATCCCCATCCATTTCTTGTAGGTTTCCTTCATGCTCTACATTTAGCGTCACTCCTTTTTCGTATAATTCTCCTCTAACTACCTTAGCCTTAAACAAAAATTTCATCCCCTGTTTTGTTAATATAGAATGCAAGAGTTTAGTGACTGTAGCGTCCATTCCAAAACAGACAGACTCCATCATCTCTATAAAAATCACCTCACTTCCCAAACGATTATAAACAGAGCCTAATTCCAGGCCAATCACACCGGCCCCTATTACTAAAAGACGTTTGGGAACCTCTTTTAAACTTAAAATACCCGTGGAAGAGAGGATCCTTTTTTCATCAAAAGGTAAAAAGGGAAGTTCAATAGGAGCAGATCCAGTAGCAATAATGATCTTATCTGCTTGAATTTTCTGCTCGCCAGCTTTAATAATATTGGAAGTTAAAATCTTAGCTTCTGCTGTAATGCAATTGATCTTATTTCGCTTCATCAAACCCGCAACACCCTCAGTTAAACTCTGTACCACTTTTTCTTTACGCTGCATCATTTGAGAAAAATCAAAAGAAAGAGAGTCTGTATGCAAACCATGTTCTAGCCCATGGGCTTTAAACCAAGAGAACATTACTGAGGAATGTAAAAGAGCTTTAGATGGGATACACCCCACATTTAGGCACGTGCCCCCCAATCTCTTATCTTTCTCAATAAGGGCCACCTTCATACCCAACTGCGCAGCACGGATGGCAGCTACGTATCCGCCGGGTCCTCCCCCAATGACAACAACCTCAAAACTCTCCATCTCTTCCTCTCGATTTTATCTTGTCATCATGTTAAACTTTCGGAAATGAATCAAGAGGAACCATGAAAAAATCTCTAGAACAAAAATCCCATGAAAAAAAAACTTATGAACCCAAATTAACCGATGAAAAATGGCGTAAACGATGGAAAGAGAGCTCTTATTTTAAAGCCGATGCCAAAAGCAAAAAGCCCCCCTATACAATTGTCATGCCTCCCCCCAATGTCACAGGCGCCCTTCATATGGGGCACGCCCTTGGTTTTACTTTACAAGACATCCTCATCCGCTGGAAAAGAATGAGTGGATTTGAAACGCTCTGGCTGCCAGGGACCGATCATGCAGGAATTGCCACTCAAACAGTTGTAGAGCGTTATCTAATAGAAACACAAGGAAAACGGCGCATCGACTACCCACGTGAAACTTTCCTTAAATATGTTTGGGAATGGAAAGAAAAAAACGAATTTAGAATTATTAATCAAATTGAAATGATGGGCTGTTCCTGCGATTGGTCCCGTAAGCGTTTTACAATGGATGAGGGATGCAACTTAGCGGTTAGAAAAGCATTTAAAAGACTCTACGATAAAAAACTGATTGTACAGGACAACTATTTAGTTAATTGGGATCCAGTAACCCAAACTGCTTTAGCGGATGATGAGGTCGAAGATGAAGAACGTAACGGTCATCTCTGGTTTTTCAAATACCCTCTGTCTGATGGCAGCGGCTTCATTCCTATTGCGACAACACGCCCTGAAACACTTTTAGGAGATACAGCAGTCGCAGTCAATCCAAGTGATGAAAGATACACCTCTCTTGTGGGCAAAATGGTGCGCTTGCCTTTAATGAATCGCGAAATCCCCATCATCGCCGACCATCGCATTCACAAAGAGTTTGGCACAGGCGCTGTGAAAATCACGCCTGCGCATGATCCTAACGATTACCAAATCGGCATAGACCATAAACTGCCTTTTATTAATATCATGAACCCGGATGCCACAATCAATGAAAATGGAGGGATCTTTTCCGGCATGAGCATGCAAAAGGGACGGACAGCTGTTGTGGAAGCTATAAAGGCGCTGGGACTGTTTATTAATGCCGAACCGTATACTCTTCGTGTAGGCGTCTCTTATCGCTCAAAAGCCGTTATTGAGCCTTACCTATCTAAACAATGGTTTGTGCGTATGGAGGGCTTTGCTAAAAAACTGCGCGCTGCAGTAGAAGAGAAACGAGTCAACATCATTCCAGAAAATTGGACAAAAACCTACTTCTATTGGATAGATAACTTGCACGATTGGTGCATTAGCCGTCAGCTATGGTGGGGCCATCGCATTCCCATTTGGTACCATCTGGAAGATCCTTCTCTTATGATCTGTTATGATGGCGAAGGAGAACCTCCAGAAGTGCTAGCAGATCCTTATTCCTGGAAACAGGATGAAGATGTTTTAGACACCTGGTTTTCTTCTGCTCTTTGGCCTTTTTCAACTCTTGGATGGCCAAATGACACGGAAGATCTTAAAAAATTCTACCCCACATCCCTTTTAGAAACCGGACATGATATTCTTTTCTTTTGGGTCGCCCGCATGCTGATGATGGGTGAAGAGGTAATGGGAGAGCTTCCTTTTCCAGAAACTTACTTGCATGGGCTCATCTATGGAAAATCCTATTGGAGAAAAGATGAAGCGGGAGTGCGCTATATTACGGGGGATGAACAGGCTTCTTATGACAGCGCTTCAAAAGCTGTTCCTGCCGATGTGCATTCCAAATGGGAAAAAATGTCCAAATCCAAAGGCAATATCATCGATCCACTGGAAATCATTGAACAATATGGAACAGATGCCATGCGTATGGGGTTAGCATCCAGCGCTACTCTTGCCAGAGAGATTGATCTGGACCGGCGCAAATTTGAAGAGTTTAAAAATTTTGCCAATAAAGTATGGAATGGGGCGCGCTTTGTGCTAATGAATATAGGAGAGCAAGAAGGAGTTCAGGAAGCGCTTTCGGCAGCAACTCTTGCCGAAGGTATTCAGGAAGCTTTAATGAGTATGGAAGACCGCTATATTCTCTCTGCTCTCTATCGCACCATTGATCAGGTCAACCGCCATTTAACCAATTACGCCTTTGATTTAGCTGCAACGCTTTCTTATGATTTTTTCTGGAAAGAGTTTTGCGCTTATTATGTAGAAATTGTCAAACCTGTACTTTTTGGAAAACAAGGAACGCAAGCAGAACGCACTCACAAACAAAAAATGTTGGTGATTCTATTAAGCAATGCTTTACGTCTGCTACATCCTATGACTCCTTTTATTACGGAAGAACTTTTTGAAGCACTTAAACAGACTCTGGGCGAACTACCAGCTTCCCAAAGCGCATTTTCAGAACCTCTTGTAGAAGAAACTCTACAGGCGCTTGCCTCCCCCGTTTGCTGTTTAGCGCCTTATCCTCAAGCAAAAACATTTGCCTCTTGGCATAACCCTCAACTAGAGACGCATTTTCAAATGATTACCGATCTTATTTATGCCATTAGAAACGTGCGTGCAGAGATGCAGATCTCTCCGGGAGCTGCTATCGATATTCATATTATTCGCAATCAAGGAGAGGAAGCGTTTGTTGTCATCGCTGAGCAGACCCATATCCTTGCTGCCATGATTAAAACACACAAAATTTCGCTACACACAAGCGAGCCTCCAGAGTTTGAGTTTTCAGTTCAAACAGTAGTTCATGGCATGAAAATCTTAATTCCGTTTCCCAAAGAGATGGTTGAAAAAGAAAAAGAGCGTCTAATAAAAGAAAAAGAGAAGCTCTTAAAGAGCATTGAACAGTGTAAAAATCAGCTGGAAAATCCCGATTTTGTATCCAAAGCTCCCAGTGAACTCATTGAAAAATTCCGCAAGCAGTTAGCATTACAAGAAGAACAAATGATAGAAATCAATAACAAACTGCTAAAATAGTTTATAGGTAAGCAGAATGGAAAAAAAAAGAAAAAGAGCAAAAGAAGAACAGGATAGGCAGGATGCGGCTTCGCCTGGCAGGATGGGCAGGATAAGACACTTCACAAGATTACTCACCATTTTTTTTCTAAAAAATAAAAAAGAAAAATTTTTATTTTATCCTACCCAATGTCTTTATCCTGCCCATCCTGCCCATCCTGTCAAGACAAGCCGCATCCTGCCTATCCTGTTCTTCTTGTTCATCCTTGCTGTTTCTGCAACGGGCTATGCCGATGTTGCCTACTCCCTCCAATTTGAAGGCATTCCCCCCAAATCGGATATTGAAGAAGTTTTAAATGCGACCTCGCAACTGCGCTTGCTACAAGAACACCCTCCCGCCACAATGGCTGCCTTACGCAGACGTGCAGAGGCCGATCTCCCCAATTTAATGGACGGTCTTCAAAGCCTTGGCTATTATGACCCTCATATAGAATTCACTATTGATACCCCTCAAGAAGAGGCACTTGTTACACTCCACATAGAGCCGGGCGCACTTTTCTATTTTGAATCGGTCTCTATTTTATATCCTGAAGAAGAGGTCATTGAGATCACACCCGAAATGATCGGATTTCAACTGGGCTCCATTGCCACCCCCCTTACAATTTTAGAGGGAGAAAAACATCTTCTTAATCTTTTAACAAACGCTGGCTATCCTCAAGCCAGCATAGTAAAAAGAGAGGTCTTAGCCAACCGGCTAGATCAAAGTATTTCTATTATTTACCATATTTTACCGGGAAGACTTTCATATTTTGGCCCTGCCCAAATTTTGGGGTTGCAAAACGTCGATGAAGACTATGTAAGAGGATTGATTCGCTGGAAAGAAGGAGAAATCTTCAATCCGGCGCTTATTGAAAAAACTCAAATTGAGATAGAATCCACCTCTCTTTTTGGTCTGGTGACCATTCATCAGGGCGAATATCAAGAAGAAAGCGATCTATTGCCTATTATTGTTGAAGTAGCCGAATCTAAACATCGCACCATTTCTGCAGGTCTTAGCTATACCACTCAGCTAGGTCCCGGGGTGATGTTTGAATGGGAAAATCGCAACATCCTCCAAAAAGGAAGAAAGATCTCCTTTCGCACAAACCTCTGGCTAAGACGTCAGATGGCCTACCTTTCCTATCGGATTAACAATTTTTTAGATGATAAACAAGATCTCTTCTTAATTGCTGAAGTAGAAAGAGAGATCACCAAAGGATATGATGAAGCATTCGTCTCCCTTTCTTCTCTGCTTGAACTTCAAATCACAGAAGACATTCAACTCTCTTATGGTCCCTCTCTTAAACAGTTAAAGGCAGACAAATCAGATAATGATAATAAACAATTTACCCTTATCAAATTTCCGCTTCATGTGCGCTATAGCACTGCTAACCATCTGCTTAATCCAACCGATGGCCTCTCTGTTAATTATAAATTCATCCCCACAACCGTTGTCAGCTCACCGCGTTTTGCCTATGCAATCAACTTTATGACCCTAGCCACTTATTATCCCTTGACCCAAGATAACTTTTTCGTATTAGCAGCAAAAGTATCAATAGGAAATATTTTTGGAGCAAAAAAACACGATATTCCTCCTCCGGAGCGCTTTTATGCGGGATCAGAAAGCCTATTAAGAGGATATCGCTACCAAACAGTTTCTCCTTTGGGTGTAAAGAAGCGTGATAAACCCTTGGAAGAAGAAAATCATGATGAACCACCCAAAAAAGAAGTGCGTGATAAACCGTTGGGAGGACTCTCCTTATTGATCGGTTCTCTGGAGCTGCGCGCTCAATTTTCCAGCAGCTGGGGGGCTGCCCTTTTTTGGGATATCGGTAACGTCTATGCTAAGTGTTATCCTCAGTTAGATCACAAACAGTTACAATCGGTTGGAGGAGGGATCCGCTATTTTACAGCGGTGGGGCCTCTGCGTTTTGATGTCGCTTTTCCCCTTAATAAGAGATCAAAATTGGATAGCAGCGTGCAATTTTATTTTAGCATCGGACAAGCATTTTAAAAGGAATAAGGATCATTAATGATAAAAAAATGGATTTTAAAACTTATCTTTTTCTTCTTTATTGTATCCGCATCTCTTATTTTTTTATCTGCAGTGCTTTTAGCTCTGCTTCAGGTGCCTCGCTTTAAAGAAGCAGCTATTGCCTCCATAAAAAGTCAAATAGAAACACAAACAGGCTATCATATTCAATTGGATAAACTGCAGTTGGAATTTCCTTTAAATTTTTCAGTAGCTCAATTAGTCATTAGCAATGATGAACGCATCCTGTTACATGCCGATGAAATGCACTTTTCTCTTTCCTGGATGCATCTATTAAGAGGAGGGGTGGTCATCAAAACAATCGATGTGTTGAATCTACTGCTCGATACAGATCTATACTCCTTTAAACTAGACCCTTCTAAAAAAAACTCATTTATTTTTCCTCTTTATTGGAGCCTTCAACACGCACATATTCACAATTTTTCTGCTAAAGAGTCTACTCGGTTACATCCTTATCTAAAGCATCTGGAACTCAACGGTAACCTCAATTTAAGACATGCCAAATTATTCAATCTCACTGTTAAACTCACACATCAAGGAGAAAGCCCGCTACCGCAAGAGATCTCGCTTCACTTAAATTCCTCCCCGCTTGTGTTAAGCGCTGCTCTTTACGCATATGAAAATGAGAGAGGAAATTCTATTTTAAAAATTCCCTATACAAAAAAAATAGAAATTCATTTAACTCTTTCGGCTCCCTGGGAAATTTGGGACTCTCTTGTGAGCTCTCCCCATCATCCCTCCAGCTCTATTCATGGCCAGTTAGCAATCAAAACAGATGGGAAAATCCAAACAAACAGCCAAGGAAACCTCCATTTTTCCCCTCAAGGAAAATCTATAATTGATCACTGCACCACACAATGGAAATTAGAAGATGAAAAATTATGGCAAACAGTAGAATCCAGTGGTTTTTATGAGATCGATACAGAAATCTTACAACTAAGCACGACCATTGAAGAGCTGCACCTCACCTCTATTGCCCATTTACTTAATCAACCGATCGAAGGTATCATCAATGCTCAAATCCATCTTGAAGGTTCTTTAGATTCCTTAGAAATAACGGCCAACGCTTCTTCGCAAAAAGTGATTTTCAATCAGATCTCCTATGAAGCTTTAAATGCCTCTCTAAGTACAAATATAGCTACTGATTTAAATGGGGAAGCAGCCTTAAACGCCAGAGTGTTTGGCAGCGACTACCACCTCAGCACACCATTTTCATGGAAAAAAGATAAGGAGATCTACTTACAAAAAATAACCCTATCAGCCCCTGGACTTAGCGCAAATGGACAACTCAAATACGATTTTGAAAGTTCTCTTTTTCTAGGAGGCCTTAAGGGAGATATTTCCGATTTTCACTCTCTTGACGAACTTTTTAATGGCAGCGGCCATTTCGAGCTTTCATTGGATCATCCAGAAAAACAGCGTCTTCTTTTAGAGGCAGAGCTTAAAGATATCGAATACTCACATCTACAAGATGTCGAACACTCACATTTAAAAGATGTCGAACACTCACATCTACAAGATGTCGAACACTCACATCTAACAATAGATTCTATTTCTTTAAAATTCCAATTAAACGAGATCAGCACCTTTTTAAATGGAAACTTAACAGTCAAAATTAGCGAAATGGCACTCGGAATGTACCACCTTGATCATGTAGACATCTCTTCTACTATTGATACCTCTTTGCCCCTTTCTCCCATAAGCCTCACCATTCATCAATCCAATCTACCTACAGGTGTTTCTGCTGGACAACTCACTGGATCTGGAGGATGGCGCAAAAACACAGACTCTGCAGATCTTATCATTGATCAATTATCAGGTGAGCTCTATGAAATCGCGCTTTTTCTTGACCAACCCTTTTCTATTCATTTAGCCCCTCAAGAATTTTTAATTTCTCCTTTAAAAATCCACATGGACCAAGGGTATACCGATATCGAATTAAATAAAAAAGAAGATCGATTAAATGGCCATATCACCCTACACCATATTCCCATGCAGCTCATTTCCATTTTATCTTTTTCAGATTTACGCATGAATGGCTACTTGGACCTGCAAAGCAGATTAGAAGGCTCTTTCGATGATTTAAAAGGCGATTTAATAGCAAATTTTAAAAATGTCAAAATCGAAGAGACTATTTTTTCTAACCTAAAGCCCATTCAAGGTACATTTAAAGGACAATTAAAAGATAATAAACTTCAATTGCAAGGGGCGTTTTCTGCTTTTGATAACCACCCTTTTAATTTTTATGCCGCTTTTCCTCTTTCGATTCACCCCTCCTTAATGCATTTCTATATTCCTGTTAATGCTCCCATTGTTGGACATTTGGAAGCAAAAGGAGAAGTCGAATCTCTTCTTAAACTCATCGTAACAGACACCACCAATATATCGGGATTTGCCGAAGTTAAAATAGACGTGGGGGGATCTTTAGATGAACCCTCTATTACAGGTAAAGCGCTCTTAAGCAATGGCACCTATGAAAGCTTAGATACAGGAGGCGTTTTTAAAAACCTTCAACTCTTAATTGAGGGAGATGGTAGAGTTCTTAGACTTAAAGAACTAAGAGCCGATGATGCCCTATCCGGCTCCTTGTCCATGACAGGAGAGGTGTTATTGGATAAGGAGTTAAAATTTCCTCATGCATTTAATATTTCTTTAAATAATGCCAGGCTCATTCACCAAGACTACGCCTCTGCAAACGGAACAGGAAATCTAACGCTTAAAGGAAATAGCGAATCTTCTCTTCTTGCAGGTCCATTAAAAATTGATGCAGCACACGTAGTCATTCCCGAAAAAACTCCTCCCCAATTTCATAGGGTAGATGTCCTATTTGTTACTGACCGCGAGGTAGAATCAGGAAGCGAAAACACTAAAAAAAACAACTGGCCTATTTCAATGGATTTAGAGGTTTCTATTCCTCAAACAGCCTTTTTAGAAGGACGTCATCTAGAATCTCTGTGGAAAGGAAATGTGCGTTTAAGCGGTTCTGCAGATAAACCCCTTCTCAATGGCACAATGGAAATTGTCAAAGGCAGCTATGATTTGCATGGTCATACTTTTAACAGCCGCCTAGGCATGATTCAATTTGCAGGCGATCCTGCCCATAAAAGCACCATTTACGTCTCAGCTGAAAGACAGATCGAACAAAATCGCATTGAAGTCATCGTGAGTGGAGCTTTGAGCGATCCGGAAATCCGATTCCGCTCCAATCCCCCTATGAGCGAAAAAGAAATTTTATCCTGGATTCTCTTCAATCGAGGTATTTCAGATATTACAGCTCATGAAGGAAAAACGCTCCAGCAGAGCTCTATCACCATTAGCGGAGGAAAAGGCGATGATGATCTGCTCAGTCAAATCCGCAACCATTTTGGAATAGACCGCTTAGATCTCAATACCAATGAAGGCAACGCTCTTAATCCATCGGGTACAAACGAGGTCTCATTACGCGTTGGAAAATATTTCTCCAAGGGAGTATTTGTCTCCATCAATAAATCCATCAACGCAGAAGCTAATCAACTTGCGCTGGAAGCTAATTTAGCACGCTACTGGAAGTTGCAAGCGGAAGTTGGAGATAATGCTGAAGGCAAATTCATCATCAAGTGGGAGCGCGATTACTAGCCATACCCATCAGGTTAATTCAGAAAGACAGAAAAATAACAGGATGGGCAGGCATACGCATCAGGCTAACTCTTGCAGTCCTTCAGACTGCGATATCTAAC
>CALBHK010000014.1 GCA_937894565.1 uncultured Chlamydiae bacterium | reverse complement strand
AAAGATGCCAAAAAAGGCAATTTTAGCAAGCAAATGTAATTACGCAAGAAGTCTATTTATAAAAAAAATTAAAAGATTTTGTGTGTGCGCTGGCCTATCTTATGGCTTAAATTATACTCTGCAATCTGGTCTGCAATCAAGCTTGTGGGTTTATTTTCAATGCGCGATCTGGCAAAAATTTCCAATAACACTTCATAGATCTCATCCGTTTTATCGCGCGTTCTGCGCGGATGGTAGCCCTCTTGATCAAATTCGCCGGCAGCATTGATGATGCCCCCCGCATTAATGACATAATCGGGGGCGTATAGGATTCCCATGTGCTGCAACTGTGCTCCTAAATCATTATGGCAGAGTTGATTGTTGGCAGCTCCTGCAATAGCTCTGCAATGGAGGTTTTTAATTGTTGTTTCATTGATAATGGCTCCCATAGCACAAGGAGCAAGAATATCGCATCGAACAGATGTAAAATCATCGGAGGAAATAACCTCGGCTTCATAAAGAAGGCGATGTTTTTCTACAAGTTCTTCATTGATATCACAAATGATTAAATTAGCGCCGCGCCAAAAAAGAATTTCCGCTAATTTAGATCCCACATTGCCAAGTCCCTGAATGGCGATGCGCTTGCCGCGCAAAGCGCGGTGGTTGCCCCAAAGTGTTTTGCTAATGGCTTGAATCCCGCGAAAGACTCCCCAGGCAGTAAAACGGCTAGGGTCTCCACTGCTTCCTTTTGATTTTCTGGCAGCCACATAGGGGCTTTTTTCATGAATGATAGCCATATCTTCTGCAGAGCTGCCCATGTCTTCCGCTGCAATATAGGTGCCCTGCAGCGCATTCAACACCTGGGCAAAAGCATGAAGGAGTGCCGGTGTTTTTTCTTTTGGATTAGCGATAATTACAGATTTGCCGCCCCCTAGCCCATCTTTGACAACTGCGGATTTATATGTCATCGCTTTTGAAAGGCGTAACACATCATTGAGTGCTTCTTGCTCTGTTGCATAGGGATGAATGCGTGTGCCGCCAAGAGAGGGACCAAGAAGGGTGCTGTGAATGGCAATAAAAGCGTGCAGGCCGCAGGATTTATCTTTTGCCTCAACCACTCTTTCGTATCCTTCGATTTCAATATCGCGTATCTCTATCATTTTGAAAATCCTCTTGTTTCTAAATTCTAATCTAGTTATCATCTCTACTTTAAGTATAGTCTAATGTCTCCTATCTACTTTGAGATATTTAGCAAGAGGTGCCCCTATGACTAAAATGATCATTACAGACAAAGAAAAAGAGGTAATAAGCCAATACCTTTCTGAGAACCATCTCCCTGATTTGGTTAACACTTATCTCTGTTTTATAGGAAAAAAACTTAACATTCAACCCGTTCTTTATGTGAAGGATAAAGTGATTTATCAAAACGCTGAAGAAGTGGTTGAACGCCTTTCCCAGCAAGGAAAGTTGTGGAGAGAGACAGAAATTAAAGTGGGCTACCATCCTCAGAATGTCAATGAAGAGACAAAACGCATTTATATCTGTCCTTTCAGCGGTAAAGTATTTGCTGACAATACGCACCCAAATCCACAGGATGCCATTTACGAATGGGTGGCTAGTTGTCCTGAAAATACAGAATTAATGGGTGGATTAAAGGCTAAGCGCTTTTTTGTTTCTGAAGATCCTGGAGTGATTAAAGGATATATGGAAAAAGAGGGCCCAGCACGTGAAGCGACGACAAAGGTTGTTTATTCTTCTGTAGCATCGGGTAAACTATTTGCGAATAAAGAAGCAGTGATCGAAGATTTTAGGCAGCAATTTTTAAAGAAAATGCAATTGGTTGAAGTGCCTAATCAAAACCGCTTTAAAATAGATGAGAAATTATTGCAATTTTTGCAAGATCAGCTTGTTGAAGAAAAAATTAATGAATTTGTGGAAGCACTATCAGAAATACCAGAATTTTCTTCACATATTGAACAATGGGTTGGTGGGGAAGAGTAGCTTTCGTTTTCCTTTTTAATTTAATAAAGTTTTCTTATGACGCAATACCATACAAGATCTTCTGAGGAAACGATTGAATTGGGCTTTAACATAGGAAAAATATTAAAACCCGGTTCCATTGTCTGTTTTGAAGGAGATTTAGCTGCCGGAAAGACA
Organism: uncultured Chlamydiae bacterium; assembly: GCA_937894565.1. GTDB lineage: Bacteria > Chlamydiota > Chlamydiia > Chlamydiales > CALBHK01 > CALBHK01. The sequence continues at coordinate 1,893 of CALBHK010000014.1, read as the reverse complement.
ACTTTTATTAAGGGATTGGCTCAAGGCGCTTCGGGATATCCCCCCAACTATGTCAATAGCCCCACTTTTGTCTATCTTAATATTTATATTGGCGAGAAAACTATCTACCATTTTGACCTCTACCGATTAAGCGATGCAGAAGAATTTATAGAGATGGGGTTTGAAGAGCATCTACATGGCAAGGGAATTTGTTGTATTGAATGGTCAGAGCGCGTTCAAAATTTAATCCCCCACGATTTTATGATTAAAATTCAAATGTATCATGTATCTGAAAATGAGAGGTTGATCACTGTGATTCCCAACCTAAATATTTCCAATCTAAATACTAAGGCTTTATGAGAAAATACCCCTTCAACCACGCTCAGTTCATTAAGAGTGCCACTCATGTCTCTCATTATCCCAGATTGTTAAATAAGCATGGCGATCCTATGGAGGAAATTGCAGTGGCGGGAAGATCTAATGTAGGTAAATCTTCTCTGCTCAATTATCTTTTTAAGCGAAAAGATTTGGTTAAAACATCTTCCACACCGGGAAAAACGCGCGAAATTAATTTTTTTACGGTAGATGAAGCTCTTGGAGTCGTGGACCTTCCGGGTTACGGCTATGCAAAAGTATCTAAGTCGCAAAAAGAGCAGTGGGGACCTATGATTCATACATATTTGAATCAACGCGAACACCTAAAAATTGTGCTCTTGTTGTTTGATATTCGACGCCTTCCAAATGAAGATGATCAACAGATGATGGAGTGGATTATAGCTAAAGAAATGGCAGCCATTCTTGTGCTCACAAAAATTGATAAAATTAGTAAAAATGATGTGAATCCCAATACTAAAAAAATTCTTCAAATGTTTAATTATGAAAATCTTCACTACGTTCTTACATCTGCAGCTAAAAAAGTGGGGAAAGAGCAATTGCTTAAACTGATTAATGAAGCTTTAAGTGATGAAATAAGTGGAGATGAACCCATTGAATAAGCAAGTATTTGTCTGCCTCGATTGCGAAACAACGGGCTTGGACACACAAGTAGACCGAGTCATTGAAATTGGCATCGCTCTTTTTACTTTGGATGAAATTTTGGAGAGTTTTGAGACTCTGATAGATCCGGAAATTCCCATCCCTGCAGCTTCTACTACAATCCATCATATTACCGATGAGATGGTGCGAGGCAAACCTAGAATAGAGGAAGTTCTGTCCCAGATTTTAAAGATGGCAGGAACTTATCCCATTGTAGGGCATGGGGTGAAATTTGATGTCGATATTTTGATGCAAAGTGCTCAAAGAGGGGGCCTTCATGCACCCATTAAAGATAATCGCATTATAGATACCCTTAGAATGGCCCGTAAGTACGCCGATAGCCCGACAAATTCTTTAGAAGCTCTACGTAAGCATTTTAATATCGGGTATGAAGGCGCACATCGCGCGATGAATGATGTGATTGTGAATATCCATGTGTTCAAGCAGCTTATGCGAGGTTATGGCTCTCTTAAAGATCTCTATGCGACTTTGGAGAGGCCGATTGTAATGGAGCGCATTCCTTTGGGTAAATATAAAGGGCGTAAATTTATTGATGTGCCGGTCAACTATTTGCGTTGGGCAAGGCACCAAAATTTTGATATGGACCTGCTCTATTCTATTAATTTGGAATTAAAACGCAGAAGCAAGGGAGATCTTTTTCATCAATCGACCAATCCTTTTCATGGATTATAAGTTTTATTTTTAAGAATATTTTTATAAATATTTACTTTAATTTATGGTTGATGTATTATTATTATTAATAAATTAAAAGTGAGGGAGGAATGTATGGATTTAATGGAAAATAAATGTACAGTAGATTTTGTGGTTCATGTGAAGAATTGGGGCACACTCTCATTCAGGCTCTCCTGGTTAACCAAC
>CALBHK010000013.1 GCA_937894565.1 uncultured Chlamydiae bacterium | reverse complement strand
CAGGCGAAGACACTCTTTCCCTACACGACGCTCTTCCGATCTGTTCTAAACCATATTTTTTGGGTGGCCTTAGCTTTGGCCAGAATTCCAATTGCAAGAAATTCGCTTCATACTCCGCATAGACATAGTGGATAAATTGCTCGGTCAAATCAATTTTTGTGTTTTCAAAATTTGAGGGGAAATAATTATTCAGGGCTTGATTTACATGAACAAACTCATGCTCGATAATAGAATGTAAATCGGAATTTTTCTTAAGGCTTGTGTTAGCTGCCACTAAAACGATCGGAGGAGATTTAATCTTTCCGACTTCTAAACTGGGTGTCGCGACCGCGTTGCAGCCAGGAGCCACTTTGCACAACCAACTTTCGCTAACAAAGCCGACCAAATAATCTCGACGAAACAAGTCTGAAGTAATGAGTTCAATTTTTTTTATCGGAATGCCGTCTGTGTTTATGTATGAATTCCTGAAAGCCTGACTGTAGTGTTTCGATTGCAGGATGTATTGATTGTGAACCTTGAGACTTGGCAATAATTTTTTTGCCATCTGTTTTGCTCTCTTTTTGTTTGCGCTGTCTTGTTGGTTCTTCACATAAGAATTATATCTCTATCATCTCAAAATCGTAATACACGACTGGATCTTAGTCCTAGAGTTGATTAAAAAGGTCGCCTTTGTAGGGTCCATCAAAATTTAGCTGCTTATAAAAAGAAACGGCTCAGCCAATAAAGGTTGAGCCGTTTTTGTTTTTAACGCCTTGAAACCAAGGGTTTTTGGTCAAATCTTGAATTCCAATTGAATTATTTTATAAATAAGTAGAGAATTTTACCATGACTGACAAAAATCTTCATTCCGCAGAATTGATTATGTTTTGATCAATGGCCGAAAGGTAATTGCGAATACTCGCAGTTCTACCGCATTGTTAGATGCGGGGATACCGAAGAGCCAATGGCTTGGCCGCGATCGAACTGGCGTAACCGCCTATGGTGACGTTTTGCACGATGATTTGGTGCGCAACCAGTTGAAGGGGAACTATGGAGGCTCCGTTGATAAAGCCAGAAGGTGATACGAATGCAATTTAAGTTATCTAATCCAATCCGAGTTTTTGATCTCGATGAGTTCTTGCCCGCAGATGGTGAATCACGATTTGCGTTGAATTTTTCAGAGGGCACTTTTGCTGTCGATATATTCTATGAAAAAGATGATTCATCCGGGGAGTTTGTTCGAACTCTTCGATTCGGAGTTGCCAGATCTTTCTTTAAAACGCCATTTCCAGGGCACAGCTTCTTCCAATGCGAGGAAGATCGGAATGTTGCGCTTTTAAATTCTGTGGTTCACTATGAACATTCAGATTTTTCTGCTTTGGATGGAAGCGTCGGATACAAGCACTATCGATTGTTTTTGCATTCGGTAGGAGCGGCGATCCATGTAATTGCCAAGTCCTTTTCCATTACGGATGCGGTGGCTCTTAATTGATGTGAAGGTACTGCGGGGTCACGTTTGGTACCAGCCAAACCCCATTCTCTGCTTGAAAGAACTTGAAGCCCTGCTGGTGCATCCGCAGGGCTTCAATCTTTAGCACGACCGGCTTGCCGTGGCGCTGACCGACCGCGGTCGCGGTTTCTACATCCTCCCACAAATGCACATACTGCCGCTCACCGGGCCTCAATCCTTCCTCTAGAATCGATTCCAGAAAGTGCGTTGCCGTACCGTGATACAGAAATTCCGGCGGCACCCTATCTTTTTGTGGGTATGAAAATCAGAAATAAAAACTCCGTACAAAATACGGAGTCGTGAGTAACTTTATTTTTTCAAATTGAAGGGAATTCTGACCTCTAGTCCCGATAGGTCTGACACTGGAACGACGCGAATTTGGGAAAGACTTGCTTACCATTGACTTCAACAACTCCAAGGTTTTCAAGCCATACTCCAACAAAATTGAACTTCCCTTGGGCAGAATTTCCAAGTTGAGAATTGTTATTAAAAATTACCATCCCTGAATCCTTCAATATGACTGCAACTTTCAAAAACTCCTGCGACCCTTTTACATTCAAGGTGCCAGTCAGAATAACTTTGGAGTCCTCGCCGGCTAACTCAAGAAGAGTCCCTTCCTTAGCCTCTTCATAACTTGCGTCGAAATGAATAGATGCGATTGGAAAATCGGCTCCCACCCCATCGTACCCGCCGTTGCACGAAAACGTCCTGGTCTGGGATGCAAAGACATCTGAAGAATTAAGCGAAAGAATCAGAAGAAATGCTGTAATAACTTTTTTCATAAGTCTAGCAATATCAGCAGGAGAAGTCGTTGTCCATCAAGATAATCAAACATTGCCACCTGCGATATATTGGACCTGAGGTATTTGAGGCTTTAAGCTGTTATAAAATTTTGACCTGGAAGCGGTCTTTGACCAAAAGGACCGCTTTTCTATAGCGTCGATTTTTAGGGCCTAAAAGATTGGCCTTCCATCTTTTCTCGAAAACTAGCCTCAAACTCGACGCCGCATTCTGGGTCTTCAAATTTTATATCTATATTGAGGGCTTTTTTTAGAGCAGCGGCACCTATGAAATGTTCTGGTTTAGTAACGGTAATACTTTTGGGTATTTTGCCAAACTCTACAATTTTATTTAAGATAAGATCCCGACAAGTGAAACTGACGTCTTTTTCTGGCGAGATGAGGTCCATCCCCAGACAAGCCCCAGATCCCTTTTCCAAGACAGCACATATTCTTGGATAAAAAGGGCGATCTTTTTCTAAAATAGGCTCACGAGCAAAAAAATCATGAAGTTCAATGTTGAATTTTAAATCTTTCGGAAGTGATTTGGATTTTTGCAGAAGAAGTTCATCCACAGGGGGAATATGAAATTTCTCTTCATTCTCGATGCTGGTAGATTCAATTTTCTTTTGTCCCCAAAGATCAAGTTTCCAGCCACTTGATCTTTTATTCCATACAAACATCGGAAACTTTTTGCCGCTATCTTGAAAGAGGCAGTCTGGATTTTCATCGACTAGGTCAAGCAAAGTCAGTGTGGCCGACATAACCCTTAAAAGTGCATTGATGTCTTCAGTTTCTGGAAACCAAGGGACATAGCCTGGCTTTAGATTTCTAATGAGTGGCCAAGCTTTCGCTGTTGGTGGCTTGAAATCGGCTAATTTGGTTAATTCAAGATCAGCTTCATCCAAGTATTTTTTCGTTGTGAACTCAAGCAGCAGTCCATCCTGATTTAATCGCATGAAAAAGGGGGCTTCAACCTCTTCGCCAGTCAAAAGCTCTTGCAGAAATGCCAGCCCCATAATCCCGCGATAGGTGGCAAGCCCAAAACACTGGCCACCGCCACCCATAATAGAGACAAATTGAATTTCATTTGTTTCAGGAATCAGAACACCAAAATATTCAGAGTCACCGAATTGGTCCCAGGGGGCTATTTCATAAAACTCGGCTGCCTTCTGAAAAAAAGTGTTCATTAAGTTTTTTGGTAAAGTCGGAATTGTTGGGGCATTTTTCATTTCTAAGTAGATAACAAAAAAGTCTATGAATAGTCCAGACTATCGGCGCTCATGAGATTGATTTCGACGTCAGATTCAATATAGCGGTCCTTTTGGTCAAAGGCCGCTTCCTGGTCAAAATTTTATAACAGCTCAAAGCCTCAAATACCCCAGGTCCAATATATCGCAGGTGGCAATCTGGGATTGGGTTTTGTTCAGACTAAACGCATTGAAGCCAAATTTTGTTTTACAGTTTAGAAAGAAAAAACACATTATAATTGAGCTGAAATCGAAACTTATCATAATGATACGTTTTCGCCTGTTGGCATGCCTTGCAACCAAAACATAGAAACTCATACATAGGAGAATTTTATGTCTTTGACTCAGCTAGGCCGCGTTTTGATAATTTCAAGTTTTATAGGATTTACTGCGCATGCATCTTTCGAAACTAGCTGTGTAGTCAAGGAAGCAGTTGAGCAGAACAATAAAATTATTGAGGTCAATAGAGGTGATTCTAACTGCAAAATTAAAAATCCTTCGATCGATT
>CALBHK010000012.1 GCA_937894565.1 uncultured Chlamydiae bacterium | reverse complement strand
TTTAAATTTTTTTATCGTTCTTATCGTTGTATCGTTTTTATCGTTGAATTTTTTCCATAGGCCGATCCAATCTTTCTTCTTTTTCTTTTTTTTTATCTTGTTATCTTTTTTTTCATCCTGTTTTGCGTAAGGTGAATTAGAAATTTAATATCCCCCTGTTATATAGTGAAAAAAACTGGTTAATCAATGAAAAAAACTCTACTCCTTCTTTTATTACTTCTCTTTATTGCTGCTGCCATCGCCTTTTTCTATTTCAGAGATCACAACCATTCCAAAGAAGAACTCACCCTATACGGCAATGTGGATATCCGCACGGTCGATCTTGGTTTTCGTGTGCCTGGTCGTATCGAAAAGCTCTTCTTTGAAGAGGGCGATCTTATACAAACATCTGATCTTTTAGCTCAGCTAGACCCTATCCCCTATCAAAATGAAATAGATAAATCCAGAGCCCAGCTGCAAGCTGTTAAAATTAATTTAGAAAACGCTCAGTCTCTCTACGAGCGTAGAGAGGAGCTTGTTCAATCCCAGTCCGTTTCCAAAGAAGACCGCAATAACGCTTTAAGCACGCGCAATCAATTAAAGGCCAATCTAGCTCAAGCACAAGCTCAGCTAGCCATTAACGAAACAGCCTTAAAAGACACTCAAATACTCTCTCCCAGCCCAGGAATTATCTTAACTCGTATTCGTGAGCCTGGAACAATAGTTGCCGCGGGAGACCCTGTCTACACGCTCTCTTTGCTTAACCCTATCTGGATACGCGCCTACATTAAAGAGACAGAATTGGGAAAAATTTATCCGGGCATGAAAGCCGAAATCTTTAATGATTCCGGTGGTCATTACCAAGGTTATGTAGGCTTTATCTCTCCCATTGCCGAATTTACGCCTAAATCGGTAGAGACGACCGATTTACGTACAGATTTGGTCTACCGCCTGCGCATCATCATCGACAATACCGACTTTTTCTTGCGCCAAGGCATGCCCGTGACCGTTAAAATTCCCCTGCGCTCTCCACCCTCTCCTCATGACTGAACCCATAGTTAAGATCAATCAGGTTTCTAAAAAATTCCAAAACACTCTGGCCATCGACTCTCTAAGCGCCTCGTGGAATAAAGGCAGCATGGTGGGACTGGTCGGCCCTGACGGCGCAGGCAAGACCACTCTTATACGACTTTTAACAGGCTTAATGGCCCCCACAGACGGAACGATTGAAGTTTTTGGACACGACACTCTTAAAAATTCTGAAAAAATTCACTCCATCATCGGCTACATGCCTCAAAGCTTTGGTTTATATGAAGAGCTTTCTGTGATTCAAAATCTCACCCTTTATGCAGACCTAAGAGGGGTCAACCCCTCTGAACGCACATCCCTATTCTCACGTTTGCTGCACTTTGCCCGCCTTGAACCTTTTAAAGAGCGATTAGCGCGCAACTTGTCGGGGGGGATGAAACAAAAATTGGGGCTTGCTTGTGCACTGGTCGGCACTCCTAAACTTCTCATCTTAGATGAGCCCACTTTTGGGGTAGATCCTGTTTCACGTAGAGAGCTATGGTCGATGGTGCAAGATTTACTTAATGAAGAGCTTTCTGTCTTGTGGAGCACCTCTTATTTGGATGAAGCACAGAGATGCGATGTTGTGCTTTTACTCAATAAGGGCAAAGCACTCTTTCAAGGGCCTCCCAATGAATTATCTTCAAGAGTCAAAGGACGCGTCTATCAAATCCATTGCGAAGAGAATAAAAGGGAGACGCTATCCAAGCTGCTTAACCATAAAGATGTCGTAGATGGCGTGATTCAAGGAGAAAATATACGCATTGTACTTAAAACGCCGCAACAGTCTCTCAACGGCTATTCTCTCATTTCAGTAGAACCCCGCTTTGAAGATGCCTTTATGGATATATTAGGTGGAGGCCCTGGGGGTAATTCTCTCTTAAAGGAATGGGGAGGGGGTCAAGAAAAAAACCAGATACTGATCTCTGCTGAAAATTTATCTAAAAATTTTGGAGATTTTAAAGCTGTCGATTCTGTCTCTTTTTCTGTAAAAAGTGGGGAAGTTTTTGGACTTTTAGGACCCAATGGTGCTGGAAAATCTACCACGTTTCGTATGCTTTGTGGCCTTCTTGAACCAAGTAGCGGCACGGCCAAAACAGGCTCACAAGCTAAATCAAGCTCATCTGTTGCTCGTTCATTCATTGGCTATATGGCGCAAAAATTTTCTTTATATAATCAAATTACCACAATGCAAAATCTCCATTTTTTCTCACGCGTTTATGCGCAAAATGGAACTAATTTATCTAAAAGAGTACAGGATGTGATTAAAACATTTGAATTAACACCCTATTTAAATCAACAGGCAGTAGAGTTGCCCATGGGATTTAAACAGCGCTTGGCTTTAGCCTGCGCGATCATGCATGAGCCCAAAGTGCTTTTTTTAGACGAGCCGACATCTGGTGTTGACCCTATTACCCGAAGAGAATTCTGGAACCATATCAACTGCCTAGCTCAAAAGGGGGTGGCCATTTTACTTTCTACCCACTTTATTGATGAGGCAGAATATTGCGACCGTGTAGGTCTTATCCATCAAGGCAAGCTCATTAAAGTAGGCACTCCTGAAGAAGTTAAAGCTATGGGTGCGACTTATGAGAATCCGCAGCCCACTTTGGAAGATGCCTTTATTGCACTCATTGAACAGATGAACCAAGAGAGTGTTAAATGAATGCGCGTAGGCTTTTTAGCATCATACGCAAAGAGTTTTATCAAATCATCCGCGATCCTTCCAGCTTGATCATTTCTCTTTTTCTTCCCCTCTTGCTTCTTTTTATCTATGGCTATGGCGTCTCTTTAGATTCAAGCAATATCCACATCGGATTAGCAGCCTTAGAAACGACTAAAGAAGCGAATGAGGTGATCTATGCGCTTAACCACTCCCCCTATTTTAACGTAAAAAACAGCAGAGAAAAACACTCTTTATTAGATGGAATGCGCAGAGATGCCTATAGAGGCGTTGTGGTCATTGGACCCAATTTCGCAGAAAATTTACGCAAAAAAGGAGAGAGAGCCGCTATTGAAATCCTTACCGATGGCAGTCAGGTGAATACGGCGCAATTTGTTAAAGGATATGTGGAGGGTGTCTATCGCAATAACGAGCTGCAAATAGCGAATGAAAAACGCATTCCTAGACAAGCTGGGGTCTCAATTGTTGCACGTTTTTGGTATAACCCTGAATTAAAGAGCCATAATTACCTTATACCCGGCTCTATTGCCATCACAATGACCTTAATTGGCACTTTGTTAACAGCTCTTGTGGTCGCTAGAGAGTGGGAAAGAGGCACAATGGAAGCGATGATGGCCACCCCCATGAGTGTAAGTGAATTTCTTTTAGGTAAATTTATTCCCTATTTTTTACTTGGTATCGGCGCTATGACTGTTTGCGCTCTTTTGGCTCACTTTTTATTCCAGGTACCCTTTCGAGGCTCTTATCTGGTTCTCTTTGCTTTTGTTTCAGCTTTCTTGCTCTGCATGCTCAGTATTGGGCTTTTAATTTCAACAGTGGCGCGCAACCAATTTTTGGCCTATCAAATGGCTGTCACAGTCGGATTTTTACCCGCCTTTATGCTCTCGGGTTTTATTTTTGAAATTCGCAACATGCCTCTTGCTATCCAGGTCATTACCTATCTTTTACCAGCACGCTATTTTGTCACAGGAATGCAGACGCTCTTTTTAGTGGGCAATGTCACAAAACTCTTATGGGTCAATTTTTTATTTTTAGTGATATTTGGAAGTTTGATGATGCTCTTATTAATCAAAAAAACAAAAAAAAGGTTAGATTAAAAAAGTATGTGGAATCGTATTGTTGCTCTATTATTTAAAGAACTCGCTTCTATCTGGTTAGATAAGAGAAGCCGTTTTTTTCTTTTTGGGCCGCCTCTGATGCAACTGATCCTTTTCTCTTCTGCTGCCACTTTGGAAGTGAAAAACAATTCCATTGGGATTTTAAATAGGGATAGTGGAAAGTTTTCTTCAGAGCTCATTGAACGATTTAATGGATCTCCCTTTTTTACTAAAATCCATTTTCTCTACAACTCTAAAGAGATGGTGGAGATGATTGAAAATGAAGAGATTTCTACAGTTATTCAGATTGATGATGCCTTTTCACGCAATATTTTAAGTAAAAAACCAGCTACTGTTCAAATGATCCTGGACGGGAAAAGATCTAATTCTGCCCAAATCGTCTATAGCTATGCAGCTGCTATTGTAGGTCAATTTAACGCAGATCTTGCCAAGGAATATGGATTACCGGGACCCCATTCTATTTTAGTACAACGCGATTTCTACAACCCAAACTTAACCTATACCTGGTTTACCGTACCGGGCCTTGTGGGCCTTCTCTCCATGCTGATCGCTTTAACTATCACAGCTCTCTCCATTTCAAGAGAAAAAGAGATGGGCACTTTTGAACAGCTTCTTGTCACCCCTCTTAAGCCCATTGAAATTTTAATTGGAAAAACAATTCCTGCCATTCTAATTGGCATGATAGAGGCCACATTTATGCTGTTAGCCGCTATTTTTATATTCGGTATTCCTTTTACAGGTTCTATTCCTCTTCTCTATTTGAGCCTCTTTGTCTTTATTCTATCTATTATTGGAATTGGTTTGTTTATCTCCTCCGTTGCTCGTACGCAGCAGCAAGCTATGCTGGGGGTTTTTATCTTCATGTCCCCAGCTGTTGCCTTATCCGGCTTTGCGACCCCTATTGAAAATACGCCCGAATGGATTCAGACGCTCACTCTTGCAAACCCGATCCGCTATTTTCTTATCATCGTACGGGGCAGTTTTTTAAAAGAGCTATCCGCTTATGATGTACTGCTTAACATCTATCCGATGCTCTTGATCGCCCTTTTTACCCTTAGCGGCTCTACCTGGTTTTTTACGAGGAGGTTGTCTTAAGATTATTCTAAAAACCGGCGGCAGGATAAGAACTCAATGTCTTTATCCTGCCGCCGGAGGCGATCTTGCTTATCTTGTTCTTTTTTACACTATAATTTCTATATCACATTGTCAGACAGATAAGTGACAACTGATACTTTTAATTGCACCCTAACATCAACTCAGAAATTCTTATTGCGTATGCCTGTTTATCCTAGTTTTATATAAAAAAGGCATTATTTCTCTAATAATATGAATTGGGATGGCGTTAAAAACCTAAAAGAAGCTAATTCTTCGATCATAACAGGAATCAAACCAGCAAACCCAGCTGCAATGATAACTCGTTGAGGAGAAACTTTTTTGTTATAAGTAGAAAAAAACAGAGCCATTGCAACTCCGCGTAAAGCAGAAATTTTTAACTCTTTTTCTTTTAGAAATTGTGTTGGAATAGTGCATGTTTCTATCGAAGGAAGTAGGGTGTTTTTTTTCAAAATTGTCTGAAAAATACCTGCGTTTGCCTCTAAACAATAACCAATTTTAGTTACCTGTCCTGTGAAAATTCTCTTTAATCCAAATTCTTTTATCGCCTCTCTATACCCGGATGATTTTTCAGGATAACGATTGAGCAGAAACAAAACGCGATTAATCGGCGACTCATCCACAGGTACTGTCACATAAGCTAACACTATATTTTTTAAAAACTTGTCTATTGAAGAGCTTTTTTTAGTAAATACTAAAAAATTTTTCATTTGTTTTGAAGGAACCAAAAAATTATTTAACTTATTATTATGATCCATTTTTTTCCTTTTTTTTAACTTTAAATTGCATTTAGATTTTATTCAAGAAGATCTTTTAAAGACATTGCTTTTTCTTATAAAAAAAGCTAGATTAACAAATAATATTTTAAGGGCGAATTTGTGAGAAGATTTCCTCTTTACCTTATTGTTGTAAGCTGGTCCTTTTCAGCCTGCTCTAAAATCCCCCCAAGCGGAGAAGAATTTATCTCATGCACCATTGCGCAAAGAATCGATAGCACAGTAATTTGGCAAAAAGGAGCTAACATAGATACGTGGACTTGTGCTTTTATAGAATCTTGTCTTTCCGAAGAATTAACAGTTGTGCATGCCATTCAAATAGCCTTATTAAATAATCCCCATATTCAGGCTCTTTTCGAAGAACTTGGCATAGCACGCGCAGATTTATTAGAGGCCACTTTATTATCTAACCCCTCTTTTAGTTTAGATGTACGTTACCCACATACAAAAAGTTTATACACCAACATAGAATATGTAATCGCCTCTTCACTTTTAGATGTCTTGCTTATCCCCTTGCGCACAGCTCTTGCAGCTCATGCATTTGAACAGGTTAAGCTTACAATTGCTCATGAAATATTAGATCTCGCTTTTAGGACCAAAGAAACATATTATGAACTCATCGCACAGAAGAAAAAAACAGAATATCTTCAATCAGACGCTGAACTTACGAGCATTCTTAATGAAATTTCTTTGCAGCAACTAGCTGTGGGTAATATCAGTACCTTATCTTCTCAACTTTCTACTTCCAGAAATTTGGAAGCAGAAATACATCTGGAACAAGCTTTACTTGAAGAAATCCATTTAGAAGAAAGCTTACATAAGCTTTTAGGGTTACGTGAACAGTTTTGCCTTCTCCTTCCTAACAACCTTCCAGAAGAAATGATTCAAGAATGGAATGTATCAGACCTAGAACCTATCGCCCTTGAAGAACGATTAGATCTGCAAACAGCTCGTTTTGAGATCATGCGCTTAGAAAGCGTGCTTGGTCTTAAAAGAGGATGGACTTATACAGAACTTAATGGTGGCCTTGCAGGGGAAAGAGAGAGTGGTGGAGACCATCTTC
>CALBHK010000011.1 GCA_937894565.1 uncultured Chlamydiae bacterium | reverse complement strand
TACCTAGGGCGTTGCCCTAGGCTTTTATATTACAGGGCGTTGCCCTGAATCGTTGCAAAAAGCTATTTTTAAATTAAACTGGTGTTAACTTTTAGCCTCAAAAAGGTCCATTTGAGGCGGGGCACTTTTAGTTTTATTTTTTGATGTTGTTATTTTTTTAACAGGACGCGAAGCGATACGAATCCCTTTAGCACTCACTCCCTTCACTTTAACCTCTTTAAAGCCAAAAGAGATAGAAGCCACCTTTTGCTTGAGCTTTGGGACAAATTGAACCAAAATCTCTTGTGGCTCTTCGGCTGTTAAATATTCTAAGGAAGTGCCCTCTTCAAGGCAGGAATATTCTTTATCCAAAATAAACTGTTTGACCACAAAACGTTTGGCATAGCAAATCTGGCTCTTTTTATCTTTGTACACAATGCTGAATACTGTTTTTTTATCCGCTATTCCAAAGTAAACAAGTTTGCTCCCGTTTAAATGCATGTATTGCTTTTCAGGAATATTAGTCACACGGTAGCTGCCATCTGCAGAAATAAGTAATAATTTGTCGTAATTGGTACAAGTTAAAATCTCGCCCTTGACCTTTGTGCCCACATATCCCTCTTCGGGATCATAGCCCACCTTTAAAGTTTCTGTAGAGATTGCACGTTTATCAATTTCTGCAATTTCATCAATCAAAGTAAGACGTTTACGCTCTTTTCCATGTACCTTAATGAGTTCCTTAATATATTTGATCGTGTATTGCTTCACACGCGTGAGTTCTTTTTCAACCAAAAGCAGTTGTTCGTTTAAAGCTTGAATCTCGTGCTGGTTTTTTTCAATATCAAAACGGGAAATACGACGAATAGGAATGCTTAGCAAACGCTCTCTGTCTGCATGCTGAGGCTCACTACTAAGAAGAGGATGAAAGGGTATTAAACTTTTCGCAATCACCGCGTGTACCAATTCATACGTTTTGACATCTTCAATCAATTGATACAGCCTATTTTCAATAAAAATCTGCTCCAAAGTCTTATCAAAAATTTTGTTGTTCAATTTTTCTTTTTGAAGCTCCAACTCCCTTTTTAATATATTTTGCAAACTATGGGTATTATAGCGCAAAACTTCTTCCACATCTGTTTCCAGAGGATAGTTATCTTTAATTACCACCACTTGTGAGTTTAGAGAGACCTGGCAATCTGTATAAGCATACAACGCCTCTACAACCTTTTCTGCATACTGTCCACGGGGCAACTTAATTTCAACTTCCACCTTTTCGGCAGTATAATCGTGTATGGAATCGATCTTAATTTTTCCCTTTTTAGCTGCATCATCAATCGATTTCACTAAAGACTCTGTTGTGGTTCCATAACAAATTTCTCGAATCACAATGGTCTTGGGATCGATAATCTCAATTTGCGCCCTTACCTTAACGCGCCCTCTTCCCTTCTCATATTCAGAAACATCCATACGTCCGCCGGTTGGAAAATCGGGATATAACGTAATAGGCTCATTATTTAAGATAGCGATCTGCGCTTCTAACAACTCTACAAAGTTGTGAGGGAAAATTCTGGTTGACATCCCGACAGCAATCCCTTCTGCTCCATGCATGAGTAAGACAGGAAGTTTAGAAGGCAAAGCCACAGGCTCTTGATTTCTGCCATCATATGAGGGCATAAATTCTGTTAATTCGGGATTAAATAAGGCCTCTATTGCCAAGGGCTCTAGTGCTGTTTCGATATAACGGGCAGCAGCAGCGGGATCTCCCGTATACAGATTGCCAAAATTCCCTTGTCTTCTTAAAAAAAAGCCCTTGTTGGCTACATTGACCAAAGCATCAATAATGGCAGCATCGCCATGAGGGTGCAACGCCATCGTCTGGCCCGCCACATTTGCCACTTTGTGCAATTTGCCATCATGCATATTAAATAGAGTCTGCAAAATACGGCGCTGAACGGGTTTCAGACCATCGTGTATATCGGGAATAGCTCTTTCAAGAATCACATAAGAAGCGTACTTTAAGTAGTGATCTTTCATTAAAAATTTTAAATCTTCAATCAGATCGGATGAGGGTGGATGGCTACGTGTCATAAGGATGGCCCTACATTTTCATTAATCAAATTTTCCATAATAAACTGCTTGCGCTCAGGTGTGTTTTTTCCCATATAAAACGCTAGAGTGGATTTAATATCGGAATAATGATTGACGCTAATGGGCTGTAACCGCATTTCTTTACCGATAAATTGTTTAAATTCGTGGGGCGAAATTTCTCCCAAACCTTTAAATCGAGTGACCTCTGCCGTTTTACCCAATTCTGCCAATGCATGGTTACGCTGCTCTTCACTATAACAATAAAGTGTTTTCACCTTATTACGTACCTTAAATAGGGGTGTTTCTAAAATACAGAGATGGCCGCGCATGACTAAAGATTCAAAATAAGTCAAAAAGAAGGTAATGAGCAAATTACGAATATGCATGCCGTCCACATCGGCATCCGTTGCTAAAATCACCCTGTTATAGCGCAAGTTATCTATATCATCTTCAATGTTCAAAGCGCTCATTAAGTTGTACATCTCTTCATTTTTATAAAGCTGATCCAATTTCATACCATGCACATTTAAGGGTTTTCCTCTCAAAGAAAAGACCGCTTGAGTCATAGGATCGCGAGAGGCGATAATGGATGCAGAAGCAGACTCCCCTTCTGTTAAAAAAATCATCGAGCGGGGGCCAAAATCTGCATGTTGATTATAGTGGTATTTGCAATCTCTTAATTTAGGAATTTGAAATGAGATCTTTTTTTGTTTATCTCGGGCTTCTTTTTTAACGGCAGAAAGCTCTTTACGCAGCTTTTCATTGTGTACAGTGCGTTCAATCAATAAACGCGCCTCTTCAGGATGTTTATATAACAAGTCCACAATCGCTTGCTTGACTTCTTGCACAAGAGGCGCTCTAATCTCTGTATTTCCCAATTTATTTTTAGTTTGAGATTCAAAAATAGGATCTTTAAGCTTAACCAAAATAGTCCCTAAAATTCCATCACGTACATCTACACCCTGAAAATTTTTTTTGGAAAACTCATTGACACCTTTTAAAATTCCTTCTCGAAAAGCAGATAGGTGGGTACCTCCATCAGCTGTATATTGTCCATTGACGAAAGAGAAATAATTTTCTCCATAACTCTGTGTGTGTAAAAAAGCGAATTCTAGATAATCTCCCTTATAATGTAAGGGTTCATAAAGTTTTTCCTCTAAAACCTCTGCATTTAATAAGTCCAATAGCCCGTTTTCAGATTCAATGACTTGTCCGTTATAAACAATTTTGAGGCCCGTATTTAAATAGGCATAGTTCCATAAGCGTTTTAAAACATATTCATCCTGATAGCGATAACGCTTAAAGATTTCTGCATCGGGAATGAATTCGACATAGGTACCATTTTTCTCTTTTGTCTTTAAAGCCTTCTGCTCTAGCTGCTTACCCTGACAAAAAGAGACCTCCATCGCCTCTCCATCCCTGTGGCTGCGCACAATAAAATGGCTCGACAATGCATTCACAGCTTTTGTGCCCACTCCATTCAGTCCTACAGAAAACTGAAAGACATCATCATTATATTTAGCACCTGTATTCATCTGGCTCACGCACTCTACCACTTTGCCAAGGGGTATACCTCGACCATAATCGCGCACAGAAATACGATGCGTCTGCGGGTCATGATGCACTTCAACCACTTTTCCATGACGCATGATGAATTCATCTATACTGTTATCCACCACTTCTTTAAGCATAATATAGATCCCATCATCTTGGTGGGAGCCATCGCCTAAACGGCCGATATACATGCCCGAGCGCAGGCGTATATGCTCAAGCGCATCCAGAGTTTTTACTGCATTTTCATCATATTTTTTAGCCATGGGCATACAATATCACAAAACAAAATAAGAAGGAATTACATGATTTCAGCTGCCAGGGCCGCTAACTCTGAACGCTCTGTTTTACTTAAGAAAATATGAGCAAAGAGAGGCTGATCTGTAAAACAGCCCACTGCATAGGTAAGTCCATTAGAGTCTTTATCCAAATAAGGATGGTCAATCTGAGAGGGGTCCCCAGTTAAAATCACTTTTGTTCCCTCCCCTGCACGCGAAACAATAGTCTTGACTTCGTGAGGAGTTAAGTTCTGCGATTCATCTACAATAATATACATCTTGGGCAGTGATCTGCCTCGAATATAAGTCACAGCCTCCATTTCAATTTTTTTACTCTCCATCACGTAACGCAGTGTTTCATTTTCGCCCACAGCACCTGTTGATTCGCATAAATACTCCAAATTATCAAAAATAGGCTGCATCCAACTAGATAATTTTTCTTCTTTTGTACCGGGAAGATAACCAATATCACGCCCAAGAGGAACAATTGGCCTGCTAACAAGAATGCGATTATAAGATGCTTCATCAAAAACTTTTCGCATGCCGCAAGCAAGCGCTAATAAAGTCTTTCCGGTACCTGCCGGTCCCACCAAAGTCACAAGTTTAATATCATCTCGCAAAAGCGCATCGACAGCACAACGTTGCTCTACATTACGCGGCTTAATTCCCCAAATATCTGGAACTTTTAATAACGGCTCTAAGCGATTCGTTTGTCTTCTATAGCGGGCAATTGCAGAGGTATGTTCGGGAGAATTGATCAAAAAATATTCATTTGCCACAACCCCATCGCCTGTCCAATCCATTCCCCCATCTTTATAGAAAGCATCCAGGCGACTTTTGTCCATCTCTATTTTTTCCAAGCCACGATAAAGAGTGTCGTATGAAAATTTAAGATTTTCATAATCTTGAGCTTCCAAACCAATGGCCTCTGCCTTAATTCTTGCAGCTAGGTCTTTAGAAACAAAAACAACGTGACGCCCCTTCTCTTTGGCCATATATGCAGCCATTAAAATTTTATTATCATTGATCGTCAAAGAAAGAGAGTCAGCAAATTCTGTGTGCATCTCCATTTCAATACGCACAACTGATCCATTCTCCAACTTCACACCTGCACGCAAATCTCCCTTGCCAATTAACTTTAAACCATCTAAAAAGCGAATCACTTCCCTTGAGTTTTTCCCCAATTCATTAGGTAAGCGTTTCATTTTATCTAATTCTTCTATCACCGTGACAGGAATGACCACCTCATGCCTGGGAAACATCAAAAGAGAAGAAGGATCATGTAACAAGACGTTGGTATCTAAAACAAACGTCTTTAATGTTTTCCCTTTTATCGTATCTTCACTCATAAATCCTCCATTCAATAGATTCTATAAAAGGGGCATTGTACCTATCTCATCTTTTTTTGAAAGTTAAACCACGTTTTGCGTAAGATGAGTTTAAAGTCAAATAAATTAGCAATCAAACAAATGAAGTGCCAATAGAGCTTGACAGACTTACTTACGCCTGTTAGAATAGGGGAAATTTAAGAGGTCCCTGTATGAAAGTAGATAACCGGTTCATCTCCATTCCTCCTTATATTTCCACTGGATGGGCTAGCGTAGAGTCGATGCGCGTTCACGAGGGGATCCTATTTATCACTCTGCATGATGGGGAGCAGGTTAAAATCCCCAATCTCTCTTCAGAGCAAGTTTCTTTTATTTTTAATGCGCATGCCGCTTTCATGGAAGATGAGCAGCAATTTATGGAAGAATTAGATGAAGATGAAGATGAAAAAAACGGTCTTCCCTTTCCTTTTGGTGACTCTATTTCGCTCGGAAATGGGGATGAAAACTCTCTATTTTCTATGCAAATTAGCGGCCTTATCAACACTCCGGGTGTTGTAGGCATTTCTATGCAGCACAATCAACGCTATGCGAACGCTCCCGATCTACCCAAAGAGATCCTTCAACGCATCACTTCCATTTCACAAATCATTGGACCGCAGAATATAGAGATGCTGCCTGATCCAAAAGCTCAATGCAACTGTCCTTTTTGTCAAATTTCAAGAGCGATCAAACGCATTCATATCCAAGAACACTCTTTAGAAGCTGAAGATAAAGAACAAGAAGTGAAAGCGGAAGAGCTGCAATTTAATCAATGGGCGATTGAGCTTTTAGAACCCGATCTTTTTTCTGTAAAAAATAAATTGGATCATGCAGAGATCTATAAAGTGTCTCTTAAGCCAAAAGTAAACTGTACCTGTGGAAAGCTAGGCTGCGAACATCTAGTAGCTGTTTTAAAATCCTAAAGAGGGAGTTGCAAAACTAGCGCCAAAACGATTTTTTGATGATTTTGTTAAAAGTTGGCGTTTGATGTAAATTCACATACTCTTAAGAGTAGGGGATTTACGTCAAACGTGAAATTTTGACAAAAGCGCAATAAAGCGATTGCGGGAGTTTGCAACTTCCTCTAAAAACCTGAGTTTTGAGCTTGAGGGAAATAGCCCAACATTCATACAATCATTGCTAATAGTTAATTTTACTGAGGAGTTCCAATGTTAAAGAAAATTTTATCCCTTTTTATGCTTCCCATCATCCTTTATGCTGACCCTTTTCAATCCGAACCCGCAGACTCTTCTACATCGCATCCTGAGACCTTTCATTCTTTTACAGGAAAAATCACCAATAATCGCGTGCGCATCCGCACACAGCCCAACCTTTCCCATGGCATTATTTGGAAGGAGCTCAATAAGGGGGATTTACTTATCGTCACAGCAGAAACAGAAGATTTCTACGCAATCCTTCCGCCTCCCGGCACAAAAGCCTACATTTTTCGCACTTATGTTTTAGACAATCATATTGAAGGCGATCGTGTGAATGTCCGTCTGACTCCGGATGTCGATGCTCCGATCATTGCCCAACTTAACCATGGGGATATTGTTGAGGGACAAGTTAGCAGGGAAAATAGTCGCTGGATTGAAGTCATCCCCCCTCAAAGCACACGCTTTTTCGTAGCAAAAGATTATGTGGAAAACATTGGAGAAGCTTCTTTATTTGCTCAACTGGAAGAAGAGCGTCAAACATTGGATCAGACAATGGAAAGATTAAAAGAGCATGGAAAATCAGAATTAGAAAAACCATTTCGAGAAATCAATATAGAGCCTATCTTGATCAATCTAACGCAAATCGTTAAGTCTTATCCTAATTATCCAGAACAACTGACGCAAGCAGAGGAACTTAAAAAAGAGTATCAAGAACAATACAACCAGAAAAAACTCGCCTACTACGAACAGTTAGCCAAACGCTCCACAAAACATTGGCAGTCGCAAAATCAAGAACTTCAGAATGAAATCCATACACAAAAAAATAAAATTAAATCCCTTCAGGATCAAATGCAATCCAATGACAGCCCACTAAATACAGGCGCTCACATCACTCCAAAAATGGCCGCGTGGCATCCCACAGAAAAACAACTTTGGAGACAATGGATAAAAGAAGAAAATCGCGGAGGAAAAAATTCAATGGAAGAATTTTATGCCTCTGAACAAGAAAACTCCACTCCCCTTGTAGGCATTATAGAGAATTATGATAAGCAAATTAAAAATAAACCAGGCGACTACCGTATACTAGATACTAAAACGGGCATGGCAATAGCATTTCTCTATAGCACAAAGGTAGACTTGCAAGAATATGTGGGCAAAGAGGTGCGTTTGATAGGTTCGCAAAGACCTAATAATCATTTTGCCTTCCCAGCTTATTTTGTTCTTAGCATCGAGGAATAAAAAAGAAGTTCTCTCAACGCGGAGACGCAGGGAAGCGGGGATGATTTATGGTTTTAACCCAAAGATTTCCCCGAATCCCCGCGCCTATAGTTTTACGCATAAGTTTTTTCCTTTCTTGATCGCGAAACGATCGAAGCAGGTAGCCCCAAGCGTAAGCTTGGGGTATAAGTTGATGCAGAATATAAAGCATTATTCCATTATTATTCCATTATTCTTAATAAGAAATTAATAAAAAAATTGTATAACTGCACTGATTAAAGTTAAACAATGGACAATTATATGAATGGAACAAGACCAACATTTTCAGATTTTTTTAAATCATACTATTATTCAAACACCTTTTTAGCGCCAGTAGATACAAGCGTAAGAGGGCTATCTAAACATATATTGAATGATGAGACTGCTACTACAGCACAAAATTTAATTTCTCAAGAGGGAGTGCAAGAGATTCTATCTGCTCCGCTCACCTATACTGATGAGAATAAAATAGAAGAAAATAATAATGCCTTGAAAGAAAAAGGATTTGAATTATTAAGCAAAAAAAGTGGGAAAGAATTTTATAGCGTGCTTAAGCATGAAAGTCTACCTGGGAGGATCATAAAGTCAGGGGCTGCACGAACAGAAGAAGGTAAATTCTGTATTGGCCCAACAAATGATCGCAACGAAATGGCTATTTTTACTAAAGAAGAGAGCATCTTGCGTATAGAAATGGCTGATCGCATCCGTAAAATAGCACGTGAAAATAATATTAATGTTGTTGTACCTGAAAAGAAGCTCGTTGAGTATGCAAATTCAGAAAACACTTTAGATCCCACAAGAAAATACTGCGTGATCTGTGAAGAAGTTGAAATATTGAGCAGAGACGAGACTTTAAAAAATATTGAGAACATGGATGAACAGGGTCAAAGAAAAATAGCTAAAGACATCTGTACCATTATAAAAAAAGCAGGCTTAGTCGATGCCAACCTTGATAACATCCGTTTAAACAAAGAGGGGCAACTGGTATTTCTTGATACTGAACCAGCTGGTTTAATGGTAGCAAAAAAGAGAGGCTTTTTAAATTGCATTTTTCAAAAGGGCGCAAGCGTTGAAAAATGCGCTAGAATAGGTTTATCCACTCTATCAAAAAACTGCTTAGATAGAATGCAAGAGGTAGTTAGTGGTCAATCTTTTGCTAATGAAGTAAACAGGGAGTTGGAGGCTCTTTCACAGCCTAAGCTTTCTAAATGCAAGATTGTATTAAGCATTTTTACTGTGGGTCTACTGCCATTAATCTATGCGATTGCAGCTTATGCAAAAACACGGTTCACAGCAAGAATTGCTCAGAAAATACAAGAAAATCATAATGATATAAACAAACTACACCCGCTTCTATTTCAATTTTATAAGCAGGTAGAAGGCGTTCCTTTTGATAGAGTGGCTTCTTTCATAAATCAAGAGGAGAGTGTTTATAACGATGATCTCAAGGATTTAGCTTGGAAAGCGAACGACACTGGCCAACATAAGAACAAACTTCCTCCTACAAGGAGTAAAAAAAACTAGAGCCACAGGTTAGAAAAAGGGAACACACAACAACTTACGTTCTGGCCGCCCTTTAGGCAGCCAGAACTGCCTATCTACAAACCATCTTGCATAGGATGGCACTTAACCCGACATTTCTTTACTTTCTTGAGATATTGGAGCTATTTTCTTGATTTTATGGGAGTCTATAAATGGCTTAAGACCATCCATCCATTCGATGCATTCTGTTATCCATTCGATGCCTCTTGCTCTTTTTTAGAACGTCTGGTGGAATGAATTAGAATTTTGAGCCCCTCCAAAAAGGGTGCAATCCCCTCTTCTGCTGCCGCTGACATTTCAAATACACACTTTTGATCAAGCGTGATTTCTTGGTGAAATTGCTTAATTAAATCTGTAGAGGCTGGATCATCTATTTTATTTAAAATCACCAAATAGGGCTTATCTAAAAGAGCTGGTTCATATTCTGCAATTTCATTTCTTAAAGTCAACCAATCGCTTATAGGATCTCTGCCATCGATACCCGAACCATCCAAAATATAAATCAGAATATTGGTTCTTTCAATATGTCTTAAAAACTCTAATCCCAATCCGCGGTTTAAATGCGCCCCTTCAATAATACCAGGAATGTCCGCAATAAAAGCACGTGTGTAGTCTTCAAGATAGATAAAACTTAAATTAGGGGTGAGTGTTGTAAACGGATAGGGGGCAATTTTGACTTGCTTACGTGTAATTGCCTGTAAAAGCGTTGACTTTCCCGCATTAGGAAAACCCACTAAACCAACTTCTGCAATTAGCTTTAATTCCAATTCTACAGTTAAATGAGTGCCTGGCGTTCCAGGAGTGCATATATTAGGTGCGCGGTGAGTAGCCGTTTTAAAAGTGGAATTGCCTCTGCCGCCTCTTCCCCCTTCACATGCAATAAAAACTTGGCCATCTTCTGTTAAATCAGCCAGTATCTCGCCCGTTTCAGCATCTTTTACCAGAGTTCCGCAAGGCACTATTAAGTTTAAACACTTGCCGTCCTTGCCTCGTTTTTCAGAGCTCCCGCCCTGTCCGCCATTGTCCGCTTTTAATAGACGACGATTACGAAACCAGTCCAAAGCATAAATTTGGGCATCGGCAATCAGGTGCACACTTCCACCACGTCCGCCGCTTCCGCCAGTAGGCCCACCTTTAGGGATATATTTTTCACGGCGCCAAGCGACTACGCCATTGCCTCCCTTTCCGGCTTCCAACTTAACTGTGACTCTGTCTGTAAATTTCATGATGATTCAAGTAAAATTTTAAATTATATTCAGAAACAAAAAAAAGCATAACAACGTTTGAAAAACAGAACAACGTTTGAAAAACAGAACAACATTTGAAAAAGCAGAAGAACAAATGTTCTTCTGCATTTAACTTCAACTAAACACCAGTCTCTATGGAAATATAGGTTTTATTCACTTTTTTAAAAGCAACAATCCCCTCTTTCAAAGCATATAGAGTATCATCTTTTCCACGCCCTACATTGCCACCTGGATGCCACTTAGTTCCTCGTTGACGCACTAGAATACGCCCAGCCTTTACAATCTCGCCGGATCCCACTTTAATTCCCAGTCGCTTAGATTCTGAGTCACGTCCATTACGAGTAGAGCCCTGTCCTTTCTTATGTGCCATTGTACCCTCTTTCTTTTAAATCGCGCGGATCTCTTTAATTTTAACAGTATGGTAATCTTGACGATGTCCAATATGTTTACGGAAACGCTTGCGCTGCTTGTATTTCATACATTTAATTTTAGGGCCGCGAATCTCTCCGACAACCTCTGCAACAACAGTATACCCCTGCACGAGCGGCTGACCAACAAGAATCTGGCCGCCATTCATCACAAAAAGAACATCGTTGAAATGAAACTCAGTCTGCGTGATATCTCCTAGACGTTCTACATGAAGAGTATCCCCTTCAGCAACACGGTACTGTTTTCCACCTGTCTTAATAATTGCGTACATTCTTAACCTCTGTGCGGATAATCCGCATGAATATTTTACTTTTCTATGTTTTAGCGTTGATCAAATCATAAAAGAAACCGAGATTGAAATCAACAACAAAAAAAGAAAGTGGCCAGAGGCGGAATCGAACCGCCGACACAAGGATTTTCAGTCCTCTGCTCTACCTACTGAGCTATCTGGCCTTTTCGTATCAGAACAATAACTCAAACCGCGATTATGTGCAACGATAAAGTTTTTATGATTTTTTAAGCTCAATCATATCCTTCACAATATTAAATACCTCGTCTGTTTGCAGATCTCCAATAGAGTGCTTGTTATCTTTATTCGAATCGCCTCTCGACTTCCCTTCCAAGTACACTCCCCTCCCCTCCAAAGCATGCTGATAATCGCTATTACTCAAAATTCTCTGTCTGCTGCGCGTGCGCAAAGCAGGAGCCAATGTCTGCCAAATCGTCAATCTTTTTTGCAAAGTAGGAAGATAATAGCGCAAATACCAATCTTTTGAATAGAGATTAAGATCCACTAGGCCATCATCAAATTCGGGTTTTATTTCATCTTTATCCACTACATTTTCTAAATAACGCTCTCCAACAGCCTCATTAATATGACTACCAGGGACAATAATATCAGCCAACACTCCACTTTGCTGAGGAGTGCGCCCTGATACTGTGTAATACTTTCCAACCGTCACTTTAAAAAAAGTATCAGAATCCCCACCTGTCACAGTTTGACTTTGAATCGTTCCCTTACCATACGTGCGATCATCCCCTACAACAAGGGCCACCCCATAGTCTTGCAAAGCTTGCGCAACAATTTCTGCTGCCGAGGCTGTCAGTCTCGATGTTAAAATGATCAAAGGGCCATCAAATGCCACCGATGAATCGGTATCGCGGTAAAGATGGAGGCTGCCATCTCCATATTTAGACATAGCAACGACTCCATTTGTAATGAAAAGCCCAGCAACTTTTACAGCCTGGGCAAGAAAGCCCCCACTATTTTCGCGCAAATCCAAAATCAACCCCAATAGATTGCTCTCTTTTTTGAGTTTTTTAATAGCTTCAAGCAGATCACTTTCCGCACTCACTTTAAGCTCGCCCTGATAAAAAGAATCTAATGTCAGCATAGCTATAATCCCATCACGAAAAGGCGCTGTTTTTACCATAACCCTATCCTCTTGCATAATGAGAAGCGTATAAACCAAATCCACCGAATAATTTTCTTTTCCATCACGCAGTAAATTCAACTTAACTCTGTCTCCTTTCTCTCCCTGCATCATTTCTAACACAGACGCATAGGATTCATTTGTAACATCATAATCATTGATAGCCACTAGCTTATCGCCCACTTTAATCTTCCCACTTAGACTAGCAGGACTTTCTTCAATAACTACCTTTACAACGACTCCATCGGCTCTCTCCTCTAAAAGCAAACCAACCCCTTCATATTCCTTTTCTAATCGAGTTCTTACACTACTTGCTTCCGCGGCATCAAAAAAAGTGGAGTGGGAATCTAAACTCTTAGCTAAAGCTTTTAAAATTAACATAGACTCTTCATTTTCTTTATGTTCCTTATCAAAAGCTTTTTTTTGAAAATCTATGCTTAAAAACCGGTTTTCTGAATCTTCTAGGGTGTCTTTATAAACAGCCAAAATATGCTCTCGATTTTTCATCACGTTAGCATCGCCAAATTTTTCCATCTGCATCATCAAAAAATTCATGAGATAAGCTATCTGCCTCTGATTTAATTCTTCTTCTGAAGAAGCATACTGGTCGAAGAAAACATCCCCATCTTTATTGCTTTGAAATTGTTTTTGAGCCAAATTAAAATAACGGGGGGAGAAAGAAAAGATTTTCTCCTGCATCTTTCTAGCTCTTGAAATCGATTGAACAATCACCTGGTTCATCTGTTCAAATACAGAATAATCGCTCTGCTGATATTGTTTAAGATAAGAGCCTAATTGAGCAGAAGTAGCACGCACATAAGGATCTACTTCTGTTTTTAACAAGTAAATTTTATCTGGATCAAATTGTTCAAAATAGATAATAAAAGCATTCCTTAAAAATTCTTCCGTTGCAATAGGATGCTGACCGACATGTTCTTGCGTCATTTCACCAATTAAAGGATCGATCTCGCTTTTTTTAAATAAGTGGACACTGGCATGCAAAGAAAAACTTAACAAGAATAAAGCCGCCAAATAATATAAAAAATATCTTTTCATCACTTCTCCTAATCTTTATTTGTCACCATAGTACAAAGAATGATAAAAAGGGAATCATCGATTAAAAAAAATGAAAACAAAAGTGTTGGCAAAAAAAACAGGATGAGCAGGCCAACTACAATAGGGGGGGGAATGAAGAATGACAGGATGGGCAGGATCGGCTATCGCCGGCAGTTGCTATGCTGAAGTTATAGGATAAATCTAAATTAGATCTTGAAAAAGAGCGAACACTCCGATTAGGTTAAATTTGACCTAAAACAACCAAAAAGGAAGGTTCGCTCATGAAAGACTATACAGAAAAAACTATAT
>CALBHK010000010.1 GCA_937894565.1 uncultured Chlamydiae bacterium | reverse complement strand
AGGATGATCAAATTCCTGATTGTCCGCATCAAGAAATCATATCGCTCTATGCCAAACATTTGCCTATGGGAATACAGCCAAGGGAATGGGATGGCGCAAGAGCTTCGGCGTTAAAGACCAGATGGAGGGAAAAAAAGAAAAGGCAGTCTTTGGACTGGTGGGATAACTTTTTCGCACATGTCGCAAAGTCGAAATTTCTCACTGGTAAGTCAACATTTAAAGACGGTTCTACTTTTGAAATACAGTTGCCTTGGATTCTGAAATCAGAAAATTTCAAGAAAATTATTGAAGGTGTTTATCACAAGCCATGAGTGCAAACAATCAACAAATCGAGCATGAACAGACAGTCTTAGGCTGCTTACTTAGAGACAACGATTGCTTTGATGATATTGACCTAAAAACTCACGAATTCAGTGTTGGGTGCCACCGAACTATTTACGCTGCGATATGTGAATTCTTGAATGCTGGCAAGCCTGTTGACTTGATTCTGCTTGCTGAATACTTGGATAAACATGGCGCATTGGAAAGTGTTGGAAATCTCAAGTACATCGGTGAATTGGTGCAAAACGCATCATCTACCAGGACGATTAAATCACATGCCAAGAAGATCAGTGAAGCTCACAAACGCCGGAAGTTGAAAGAACTGGTTAGCACATTGAGCGATATGGTTGATGGACGAGAGGATATCGACAAGATCACCGAAGCGGCTGAAGCAGGATTGACAAGTCTTGTTGACGGTAGCGGTGAAGAAACATTTTCGCACATCAAAAAGGCGGTAGCTGATGCTATCGAATGGGAAGATTCGGATCAAAAAGGATTGAGTACCGGGTTGCGTGATTTGGATTGGATGACAAAAGGATTCAAGAATTCAGAGTTGATCATCATCGCAGGTCGGCCAAGCATGGGTAAAAGCGCGCTGGCTTTTCAAATCGCCGAGCATGTTGCAAACAAAGAATCGGTAATTATTTTTTCGCTGGAAATGTCAAGCCGTCAAGTTGCTTCACGTTTCATGAAATTTCACGAAAGCCGTGTCGGTAAATCGCAAGCGATAAGTCACTTGTACGCATTAAATCTTCACATTGAAGAAAAACCATCAGTCACACTTGGGCACATCAGATCAAAGTGCAGAGAGGTTAAACGCAAGCAAGGTTTATCAATGATCGTAGTTGATTATCTTCAGTTAATGCAGGGAGAAGGTGATAACAGAAACCAGGAAATCGGATCGCTTAGCAGGGGTTTAAAAGGTCTTGCGAAAGAGTTTGATATCCCTGTGGTAGTTCTGTCCCAACTAAGCAGAAAAGTGGATGACCGCAGCGATAAGCGACCGCTCATGAGTGACCTTCGGGAGTCCGGAGAGATTGAGCAAGACGCTGATGTGATTCTCTTTATTTACCGCGAAGAAGTTTATGACAAGTTTTGTGAGGAAAAGGGTTTCGCTGAAATCATTTGCAGGAAAAATCGCAATGGATCAATCGGCGAAGTATTAACGAAATTCAGCGGTGAATTAACGCGGTTTACTGATTGCAATGGGGAAAGAATATTGAGATCGGTTAAGCCTACGCAAGCAACCAGGGCATTTGAGGATGGATTATGAAGAAAGGGTACGTAAGAACTATGAACAGGCGGCGCAATGCTATCTGGCAATGGCTGAGAAGATCGGAAAGTTAGCATGAGAACAATAACCACACCAGATTGGCTTAAAAAGTTGCCAGGTAACGCATACCTTAACTCACAAGAAATTGTGCGGCTGTTTGGGTATTCGGAAAAGACAAAGCCCGGTCAGTTGGTCAATGCAGGATCAATACCAAAGCCAAGCCGGATATGTGAGAAATCATTCCATAAAAACTTAATGTGGCAGGTATCGGAAGTACGTGAATTTATCAAACAATCCGGAGAAGTGAATGGAAACCAAAGTAAAGCCATATAACGCATCAAGTGAGATTGATTTTATCGATGGACTTGGATCATTTGGAATAAATGAGAAGGGTAGCGATAACCGCAAGACCAAACACGAATTGCTAAAAGGGTATCTGATTGCGGCAGGAAAGCGCGTGAACTGGGGAAGTATTGACAAAGAAACGGTGCTGCATCATGTGCGCGGCGAATTATTGGCAATGGCAAAAGCAGCTTAATTTAATTGGGGAAAAGTATGAGCGGAACAGAATCAGTGCGTAGGGTTATGACTCAGGCGGCATGTGTGGTTAATGAAGAATTTGATCGGCTGCATCGAGAGGTTCGTGAAAAGGATGAGTTATCTAAAGCACAGAAACAAGAGATAAGAATCTTGAGCGAGGATCTTCATTATGTCGATATGCGCAGAAAAAAAGCCGAGGAGAATTTCGATATATCTCTAAGATTCTTTATTTTGGCATGTCTGTCTGCTGGCTGCGCAATCGGTTATGCGGTGTGGGTTGGATAAAAACTCGGAGGAGTGGCGGCACCACTGCGAAACAAGGTTCGTCGCACAGCAAAGCGCAGCATGGATTAAAGAGTATTTGGAAGGTGTGGAAAAGAAACGTGGAGTAGTGGCAAAAAATAAGCTGAGAAGTGATGTTGCAAAGTTATGGATTAATAAACGTAAAGCATGAATGGGTTAAATGTAAAGGGGAAAGTTATGAAGAATGAAATTTTAGTAGAAATAGCCAAGGTTTGGATAAATGAAGCTAAGACTCCAGAAGTGCAAGACGGGAGTGAATCAGCAAAGATTGGTAACGCCCGCATGGAAGGTATGAGAGAAGCGAAAAGGGAATGCGCCGACACATTAAAAATGTTGGTAGAAACCTTTAAGGACTAAATGTAAAGGTGAGTGATATGAATATGAAACCGCAGGCAATGAATATTGCGAATATGGTTTATGCCACAGAACGATCAAAAGACAGGGTGAAGCAGTTTATGGACTTGGCTGCAAGGATAACCGCAGATTCCGAAAGATCTGAGAGAAAAACAAAACAAGAATGTGTTGCATGTTTTTATATTGTAGGACGAATAGGCGGTGCTGCAATTACAAAAAGGCCGTGCATGTCATGCGGTCTTGATCAAATGTATGGTAGTACAAATACTGATGTTTTGTGTATTGAATGCGCTCATAAACATAATCTTTGCAAGCATTGTGGAGGGGATGTGGATATGAAGGTGCGACGTAAAAATTGGCCGGTAGCGGATGCGACACATGTATAGAAAAACGATAAATCCATACATGTTATATGGATGCGTATGGAAAATTGATATTTTAAGTTAACGCAAATCAATTTCCCTTAACTAAGAGAGATTTTAAAGTAAATGAATCTGCCAGCAAAACAAACAATACAAAACGCGACTTTGCTGAATATCGATTGCATGGAGTACATGAGTACGGTACCAGACAAGTATTTTGATTTAGCTATTGTTGATCCGCCTTATTTTGATGGACCGAACAGATCAGGATATTACGGGAAAGGATACTCAAGCCTGGGTGTACAACGTGCCAAATATTACGGCGAATGTAAAATATGGTCGGTGCCAAGTAGAGAATACTTTCAAGAGCTGCAGCGCGTTAGTAAAGAACAAATTATTTGGGGTGCGAACCATTTTGCAGGATTGTTTAATTCCAGTTCTTCTTGCTGGATTGTTTGGGATAAAGAAAATGGCACGAGCACATTCGCTGATGTAGAACTAGCATATAGCTCATTTGATACTGCTGCCAGGTTATTCAAATATCGCTGGAATGGAATGATTCAGGGATATCACGGAGACAAACGATTGAACGAAAAAAGAATACATCCAACACAAAAACCAGTGAAATTATACGAGTGGATTCTAACAAACTACGCAAAGCCAGGACAGACGATATTCGATAGTCACATGGGTTCAGGTTCAAGCGCAATCGCATGTAATAACCTTGGATTTGAGTTTGTGGGCTGTGAGTTAGATGCTGATTACTTTCAGTCTGCGTGCAAGCGAATTGCTCAGTATGCGCAGCAAGAGAGGTTATTCGCATAAATGAATAAACTCTACTACGTACTATCTCACCAAACGGCTAGGAATAATGCGGCGCAGGCTTGTTTGAGTGCGCCTGATGGGTACGTAGTTACCATCAACGAGCCTAACAGAGCATTATCGCAGAATGCTGCTCAATGGCCGATCCTTGGAGAGTTCGCTGCTCAGTTGAAATGGCCGGTAAATGGCGAGATGGTCAATTTAACTGATGAGGAATTTAAGGATATTTTTACCGCTGCATTTAAAAAAGAGAATGTACGACTGGCTGGTGGCGTAGATGGTGGCGTGGTAATGCTTGGACA
>CALBHK010000009.1 GCA_937894565.1 uncultured Chlamydiae bacterium | reverse complement strand
CAGTGTGTTAGCTGGTTCTCTTGGTTTGTTACCAAGTGCTTCTGTGGGCAAAGGAGCTGCATTGTTCGAGCCTATTCATGGTTCTTATCCTCAAGCAGCAGGTAAAGATATTGCCAATCCAATTGGTTCTATTTTGTCATCAGCTTTATTATTAGAGCATTTAAAATTAAATGAAGAAGCTGCTTTGGTTCGTGAGGCTGTTGCTTGGACACTCGAACATAAGTTTGTTTCTAAAGATATTGACCCAATCAACTTTTATTTTACAAGTACCATTGGCGATTTAATTGCAGATTATGTAAGCAATAATATTCCCGGTGTAGTACATGCACAAAATATTGAGTTGAGAAAGTCAACCATTATATAACCATGATTAAAAAAATTAAATGATTAACCAGATAGTTTTATGTAGTCAACTGTATTACTACTATCAACTTTAGTTGCGTCGCACACTTGTACTATTTGTTCTTTATTCAACAATTAAAACAAAGTGATAATAAGGCAAGCAACCAATCAGAAAAATCATTTAATCTAAAAAATCGTGGTCAAGTTCTTTGTTATGTCAAGAGGCGGCGTTATATTCGTTCAATAAACATCTTATGCTACAAAGCAAATTACATAGTGCAATCACAATTATCAACGCAATAATTATTGTGGTGGTTGTCATTATTATTCCTGCTTTGCATGGAGGTGTTAGTTGATGTAAATACAAACGAATAAAACATACAACCCGCCTCCATAAGAGGCGGGTTTTTTATTACCTGTCAATGATTAAATTATAAAAAATGTATTACAACCAGAACACAATTATCTATCTGAATGGTCAATTTGTAAAAGCAAATGAAGCCAAAACAGATTTCTATGGACAAAGTCTCCATTATGGTTATGGCGTTTTCGAAGGTATCCGTTCTTATAAAACATTAAATGGCGAAACTAAAATTTTTAAAGCTGTAGAACATTTTGAAAGACTAAAAAAATCAGCTGCTGCACTAAATATGCCCTACCCTTTTGATACAAATGAACTAATTACTTCAACCTATAAAGTATTGGCTGAAAACAATTTGCAGGATGCGTATATCCGTCCATTGGTATATGCACCAGCAAATATGAGTTTTAATAAAAATACTGAATCATTTATCGTAATTGAAGCTTGGGAAATGGGATTATTCTTAGGCGATAAATTACTTCGAATAATGACCTCCTCATTCGAAAGACCCAATCCTAAAGGTTTTAAAATTGAAGCTAAAGCTACTGGCCATTATGTTAATTCTATCTTGGCTAGTCAGGAAGCCAAAGCCAATGGCTTTGATGAAGCTTTGCTAACAGATATGAATGGCTTTGCAGCAGAGGGTCCTGGAGCAAATATGTTTTATGAAAAAGATGGCAAATTATTTACACCATCGTTGGGAAATATTTTAGCTGGCATTACTAGAGCTACAGTTTTAGAAATATGTGCTGAAAACAATATTGAAGTAGAAGAAAAACGATTCACTACCGATGAAATAAAACAACAGGCAGATGCAGCATTTTATTGTGGTACTGCTGCTGAAATTGTGGGTTGGCAATCTTTGGATGATGTGGAATTTAAAAAACCATGGAATGAAACAGTGAGTTCTATTATTCAGAAAAAATATAAAGAAAAAGTGTTGGCTTAAAGCATTTATAATGCTGAACACTGTTATGTTGTACAAGAGTGCGACGCAACGAAAGTTAAATTAAAATACTAAAGCTGGTAAACAAAATAAAAATGTCGGAACTAAATAAATATTCGAAAACATTAACGCAAGACGTAACCCAACCTGCAGCTCAGGCAATGTATTATGCCATTGGTTTTAAAGAAGAAGATTTTAAAAAAATGGTCGAAAGCCAGGGCTATAAAATTAAAAAATTTAAACAGCCGGGCTCTTGTTATGAAATTTATGGAACTGATAAAGAAGGTAAAAAAGTAGAAATCTATTTTAATCCAGTAGATGGCTCACCAATAAAGTCTAAATAGTTGCTATTGGTTCTCTTGAGGTTCATCTTTTAGTGGATGGGCCTTCTTTTCTTTATGGTGCATTAAAGGTCTTTCTTTCATCATACTTTCTATATTTTTTGAAACAGCAGCATCCATTTTTTTGTCTGTTTCTTTTAAAACGTCACTGATACGTAGTAAATTAGATGTCCAATCAGTGAAAATAATTTGATTAGTGCTACGATTCACCGACATTTCGCCATACGCTGAGGTTAATATTCTTAACTCCCGATTTAGAAAATCGGCAGGAACATTTTTTGCTGTATAAATTCCACCCGCGCGGAGCGCGGGCCGCTTCGGCACCTAAGTCGAGTTTAGTTTTGTAGTTTCAGGCCTCGATCGAAGATTTATTTTTTGAGAAAATAGAAAAGTCATCATTAGGCAAAAAGGTCGAATTGTATCTGGGCCGCCTAATCACCGCTGCATCTGGTGATTAGGCAAGTTCGTACATAAAATTGGCTGGATAGGTGCTTAAAGAGTCGCCGTATGAAGTCAGGAATTCAATTCTATTCTTCGCAGGGCAAGGTTTGAACAGTGCCGCCTATCTCGTCCTGATGATGATCATTTTTAGGAGGAGGATACATGGAAGTATTCAAAACGCGCGTTGCAGGTGTTGATGTTCACAAAGAAATTCTAGCGATCACCGTCGTCATAGGTGAACCGGAATCACAGCCAGAAGTTCATCAGTTTTCGTGTTTAACATTTACTGATGATTTGATGAAGGCAGGACTGAAACTCAAGGAGATGAATGTTTTGGATGTGGCTATGGAATCCACAGGAGTGTATTGGAAGCCGATCTATAATGTTTGGGCTCCGATGGGAATTAGAATCACGTTAGGTCAAGCAGCCCACATGAAGAATGTACCAGGCAGAAAGACCGACATGGGTGATTCACGTTGGATCGCAGAACTACATCGATTTGGTTTAATCAAGCAGTCTTATATACCTGAAGATGTTTTCCAACGCATGCGACTACTGAGCCGCCATCGCACAAATTTGGTCGACGACTTATCGCGCGTCAAGAACCGAATACAAAGGATTTTAGAGGATGGAAATATTAAATATGGCTCGATCGTATCTGACGTCTTTGGCGTATCAGGTTTAAAAATTTTAGACTTGATCGCAGAGGGTGTAACCGATGCAGGAACACTCACTTCGGCTGTGACGACAAAGATAAAACGAAAGGAGGAGGCACAGAAAGCATTAACAAATTCACTGACAAAAGATCATTGTTTTGTGATCAAACGATTGATGACCCAGTTTTACGAGATCAAAGATCATATGAAACAAATAGAGAATCAATTATTTGACAAAGTTCAGCCTTATCGACATTTAGTTGATAAGTTGAAAGAGATTCCTGGAGTAGATGAGGTTTTAGCTATTGGAATATTGGCTGAAGCAACAGCCGACATGAGTCGTTTTGATGATGAAAGAAAGTTTGCAGCCTGGTCAGGCGTAGCAGCGGGAAACAATGAGTCCGGGGGTAAAAAAAAAGATCAAAACGCAGACAGGGTAATCCGCACTTAGCGTTGATCCTGATTCAAGTTGCGCAAAACGCAAAATTAAAACGTGGCTCATTTTATCGAGCCAAATACAACAAACTCAGGTACAGATTGGGTTCTGCAAACAAGGCGAAGGTGGCCATTGCGAATCGTATTGCCAGGGCAATTTACAAAATATTAGCTGGTGATAAGTACAAAGAAATCGGTTATCAGCGTGGCGATCCCCATGAACAGAAAATAAAAATGCATATTGCAAGTTTGAAAGCTTTGGGCGTTCATATTATGCATCACAATCATCAGTTAATTGTATCGCAAAACAGAATGACAGTGGACGAAACAGGTGTAATCAAATAGGCACCTGAATTAAAAATTGAAACCATCGACTTCGTCGAATACTGACAGCTTCGCTGGATGTTGGTTGGATGACTTTTGTCTTCGATCAACGTTACTTAGAGGGCAAGGTTGATATGGCTCAAAAAATCCAAAATTTGGTTTCTCAAAAGGCTGACCCTGTTCATTTGAAGGCGGCGTATTCAAAACTTTTTAAGGCCGTCATTGTTGAGCCCTGCCAGGAAACAGGTACATATAAGTTAAGTTTTATAATTGGAGACTCAGAAATAAAAAACCCTGTCTCTTTTGGAGGACAGGGTAGTGTTACGAAAGAACTGGTGCAGGTGACGTACAAGTAGTTGAACCACCAGATGCAATTAAAACGGTACTGGTGCGATGGAATAGCGTCAGAATTGATTTAAATGAGCTGGCAAGACTACGTTGGATCAAAAACATGACAATTCCAAAAATATGCAATGCCCTGGGCTGGTCTCGGTCCGTCGTTCAGGTGAGTATTCGAACTATGCGTAACAGTGGAATATCACAACTGGATTTGAGCGATTCTGATAAAATAATCGTTCAAAACACAATTAATGCAGAAATTGAAAAACTAGCCAGGGAACAGAAAAATTTCAAGCTCAGTCAGGTGAGCCATGAATTCAGAAAGAAGGCTTTATGATGACACCAATCAAATTTTTATCTTGGATTCTTGGAGTCGTATTCACGTTGGGAATTGCCGACTCCTTTGCCCACCTGACATACAAAATGGGTCAGGCGGCGGTCCATGCTCACAAGTACGATCAGATTTCTTATGCAAAATATAACAATCTTCTATGGACTAGCAGTCAGCAAGCAAATCGTCGGCATGATATTTCTGATAAAAGATCAAAATAGTAAATTTAAATCTAGTAGGGTCTGACAGCCTCAGGCCCCGCTTTCCGAACTTTACCAGACTCAAAAAATTCAGCCTCTTTTTATGAATTAAAAAATGAGGAGTTTTTCAATGAGTCGTATCAACGCATTGTATGTTCGTGTATCTACGGACACCCAACAAACTGGCTTAGAGTCGCAGATTCGTGCGCTAAAAGATTGGTGCAACAGAAATCAAATTGATCAGTATGAAATTTTCGCAGACGAAGGAATCTCAGGAGCAAAAGAAGATCGCCCGTCTCTCAACCGCCTGATGGCAATGGTTGAAAATAATCAGGTTGAGCAAGTTATCGTATTTTCTTTTTCGCGTTTTGCTAGATCGACAAGTCACTTATTAAAAGGCCTCAAAATTTTCAAAGAAAGAAATACCAGGTTTATTTCGACAACAGAATCCATTGACACAAATTCCGCATTAGGTGTAGCTTTATACACAATCCTCGGCGCACTAGCTCAGCTAGAACGCGAAATGATTATCGAACGTGTTCGCGCCGGAATGGCCAATGCGAAAGCCAAGGGAAAAAGAATTGGCAGAGTCAAAAAAAGAAATTCAGTTTTAATCCGCTCGTTAATTGAAGCCAAACTTTCGTATCGCGAAATCGCTAGAATTGCAAAATGTTCCCATGGATCAGTGCATGCTGAGGTGGTTTCTTACAAAAAAGAAAAAGAAGCCGCTGAGAAAATAAAAATGCAAGAACTTCAAGACTCAATCAAATTGGAATCAACAAATCAATCAGCCATTGAAACCATGAAATCAATGAATGTCTCTGAAGATGTTGTTCAAAAAATTCAACAAGGACAAGCGTCCTAAGCGCAACACCCAGTCGCTGCTGTTCAAGCGCAAGCGTTTCTGCCGT
>CALBHK010000008.1 GCA_937894565.1 uncultured Chlamydiae bacterium | reverse complement strand
CAAACTGCGCTCAAATCCGACCTTTTACCGGGTTTCAGTTACATCCCCCTGACCTTGTGTCTTAAAAATATGTTTTAATAGAGTCTTGTTACTGTCGTACAGTAGCAAATTAAAGAGAAGCGACAGATCGTAGTGACCTAGGGCAATAAGCCCGTGTAATAGCAAGATCGTCGCTTCTTCCCTTAACCGAACTCGAACAGTTGCCAGGGACCTACGAGATCCCGTACCTACAAGGCTGAGTGATTAAAGGACTTCTATTATCATGTTTCAAGAAGAAAAAATCTATATAGGAATCGATGTATCTAAATCTGCTTTAGATGTATTTATTTTACCCACTAAAAAATACATGCGTTTTACAAATGATGAAGCTGGTATTAAAAAACTTATCAAAAAAATTCAACTCTTTTCTGATACCTTAACGGTAATGGAATCTACGGGAGGATATGAGGCTTCTTTAGCTTATGCACTGAATGAACAAGATCTTTCTGCCAGCGTGGTAAATCCTAGGCAAATTAGAGACTTCGCTAAAGCATTGGGACGATTAGCTAAAACAGATCAAATCGATGCTGAAATCATTGCTTTATTTGCAAGTAAAGTAGAGCCTAAGCCCCAGATCGTGTATAGCAAAGAACAAGCTCTTTTATCAAAAAATAATACTAGACGAACACAACTTATTCAGATGATTACCATGGAGAAAAATCGCTTAGATAAAGCATCTAAAGAACAATCTGAATCTATAGGGCGCGTTTTAGAGGTTTTAGAAGAAGAATTAGAACTGATTGACTCGGTTCAAGAGCAATTAATACAAGAACATCCTGATTTTTCTGAAAAATCAAAAATACTTGAAAGTATTAAAGGCGTTGGAAAAGTTACCACATTTAGCATTCTTTCTGAACTTCCTGAGCTAGGAACTATCGGCCATAAGCAAATTACAGCTTTGGCTGGATTAGCGCCTTTTAATCGCGATAGTGGCTCTTTAAAAGGAACTCGAGCTATTTGGGGTGGACGTGCCTCCGTTAGAAGAGCTCTTTATATGGCTGCCCTTGCGGCAACAATACATAATCCCATGATGAGGCAATTCTACCAGCGATTGTGCGCTGCAGGAAAAGCTAAAAAAACCGCTCTTATTGCTGTGATGCGTAAATTATTAATCACCATGAATGCTCTTGTTAGAAAAAATCAGTTTTGGGTGCTGGAACAAACTGCCCTTAATTAAAAATTAATTCAAGACAGTTGCTATTACTTACCATTAAGAGCAAAGCGACTCCTTTATGCTCTGAGCCGCCATTGCTCTGCCACTTATACTGAAGCCAGTAACTTGTTTATCTTGCTAATGAAATCAGCAGGATTGTCCAATTGACCGCCTTCTGCTAAGACTGCTTGTTCGAATAACATGACCACCCATAATTCAAATTGACTATCGTCCTGAATATCCTGTAGTTTTTTGATCAATTTATGCTCAGGATTGATTTCAAAAACAGGCTTACTTAAAGGAATTTGCTGTCCTGCAGATTGTAAAATGCGTTGCATTTCAAGACCCATGTCTTTTTCATCAGCAACAATACAAGCAGGAGAGTCAATCAGCCTGTTGGTTACTACTACATCTTTAACACGCTCAGCCAGTATCTTTTTCATGTGCTCAATGATGGGTTCAAGTGTCTTCTCTTGCTCTTTAATGTCTTCAGCAGAATCGTCTTCAAAGTCTAACTTGCCCTTTGAAACAGACTGAAGTTTTTTGCCCTCAAATTCGCTCAAATGACCGACCAACCATTCGTCTATTTTATCGCTTAAGAGTAGAACTTCTATGCCCTTTTTATTGAATAATTCTAAATGAGGGCTATGCTTGGCTGCATTGAAGCTTGATGCGGTCAGATAATATATTTTATCTTGCTTGTCCTTCATGCGACTAACATACTCCTCAAGACTGACCTGTTGTTTGTCTGAGTCAGAGGTGGTTGTTGCAAAACGTAATAATTTAGCTATGATTTCTTTGTTAGCAAAATCTTCTATGGGGCCTTCCTTCACCACCAGACCAAACTCATCCCAAAATTTTTGGTAGGACTCTTTATCATCCGCACTCATTTTTTCAAGTAAGGATAAAATACGTTAGATCGGAAGAGCACACGTCTGAACTCCAGTCACATCACGTTATCTCGTATG
>CALBHK010000007.1 GCA_937894565.1 uncultured Chlamydiae bacterium | reverse complement strand
AGTCCCTTATTGCACGTTCGTGTTTCCATGGAGTCAAATCAAATACGCATTGACACCAAGTCCCCCCAAGAATACAAAAACTGGGCCGTAAAATTTCATTTTTGCGTCATTGTGGTGGGGTAGCTCAGCTGGTTAGAGCATCAGAATCATAATCTGAGGGTCGGCGGTTCAAGTCCGCCTCTCACTACCAATTCCAACAACTTGCGAACCAAGAATCGACACATTATGAAAATCAGCCCCTCCGGGGGAAGTAGCGTCAGCCGACGCCGCATCAGGGACCGTACCTGAGGATTTCTCACGCCTTTTTTCTGCGATTGCGATGACGTTATTTTCAAATTCTTTTGCCGCTACGAGGTCTTCACTTGTGACGGGCTTGTTGAGGTCATGCTTCAAGCGATACTGGATCTTAAGGCCCTTCGGGCTCACTAAGATGGAATAAATCAGATCTTTCATCAAAGACTTCTTCACCACCGCAGAGGCTTTGACCCAACCACGCTTGAACGCCGCCAACCGCTCTTTAAGGTCACTCACAGCGTCGTCAACGTCATCCTTTGCAAGTTCCTTGGCCTTCAGGTTTTGAAGCTCGGACTCGATATGACGTTTCTTACGACTTAAATCTTCAAGTTCTTTTGCCGTTTCTTTGATGGCGTCAGAGTCAGCATCCAATGCTGCTTGGATTTTGAAAGTATTTTTCACGGCCAAGCTGAGCTTTGAAAATTCAATCGTCAGTTTTTCTTTTTCCACTTTTATCTTTTCAGGAGAGTCCGACGCCATTTGCCGAATGCGGCTTTCGATTTGTTCAAAGTGTCCGGCTTCGAGCAGAATCTGCGACAGATGCTCTGCAAGCTTTGACTCGATCTTATCAGCCTTTATCCGTTTTGTTGAACATGAGATGACGTCACCTTTTTTGGATGAATGCACATAATAACGGTGAACTTGTTTTTTACCGTGAGCAGATTGTCCGACAAGTCGTCTTCCGCATTCCTCGCACTGACATAACCCAGAGGCCGCGAACACGCGCTTTTCTGAGGTATCAAGGCGCATTCTTTCGCGCTCAGCATTTTCTTCTAGAATTTTTTGAACCGTTTCAAACGTCGTCACATCAATAATTGCAGGCCATGAGGCGCGGTAGGTTCCGTATCTTTGCCACGCTTTAAGTTTTGCTTGGTCTTTGTTGATGTTCGACTTGTTGGCTTCGCGAACGGCAATGTAGGACTTGTTTTTAAGGACGTAGCTCAATGAATCTGTCGTCCAGCGTCCG
The DNA here is from genome assembly GCA_937894565.1 of uncultured Chlamydiae bacterium. Classification (GTDB taxonomy): domain Bacteria; phylum Chlamydiota; class Chlamydiia; order Chlamydiales; family CALBHK01; genus CALBHK01. The sequence continues at coordinate 17,985 of CALBHK010000007.1, read as the reverse complement.
TCTTTCACGAGGCGATCTTTTGAATTCCCACGGCTTTTAGGTTTGATTCCTTCGGCGCTCAAAGCATCAATGGTGCGGCTTAAACTTCGCTGTTCGGTGAAGAGTTCAAAAATACGACGAACTTGTTTTGCCTCGGTGTCGTTGACGACGAAGGTTGCTTTTTTGGCCGGATCTTTATCATAACCAAGGACAGCGGGACCGCCGTTCAAGAAACCGCGCTGGGCTCTTGCATGGCAATTGATGGCGACTCTCTCAGACGTTTGCTCGCGTTCAAATTGTGCCAAATTTATCATATTATAGAGCATCATTTTTCCAGGCGGAGTACTTGAATCAAATTGTTCTTTGATCGAAAAGAACTTGGCTCCATGGCTTTCAAGTAATTTATGGAAGTCGCAAAAATCAGGAATATTGCGCGATAATCTTGAAAGCTCCGTCACCATAATCGCATTGATCTTGCCGCTTTTAAGCGCCTTCATCATCCGTGTGTAAGCCGGTCGATTAGTGTCCTTAGCAGAGTAACCATCGTCAATGAAATGCTCAACGATTTGCCCCCACTGAGGTTCTTGCATATTCTTGATTTCAAGAAAGGACTGCATACGGTGCCGTTGGTTATCGAGTGATCCCTCGATAACATTGGCCTGCTCATCCGTTGAAACTCTTGAATAGCATCCGATCAGAAATGACTCTGACGAAAAAGATTTACCGTCAGGCTGCGTTTTGTTCTTCATGTAAAGCCTCCTTTCTCGGGCGTCCTTTTGTTTGACCAAGAAGGATGATGCGAGCTACGATTTTTTCAACTCTTTCCCGGCGAGCTTCGGCGTCTTCACTTGTATCTACAAGACCGATCAGCTCAACTTTCATATCATCTTCGTCAAAATCAACCGCCGCTTTGTAGGTCACAGACCTACCCACGTTTACGTCCTTTACCAGACGCTTTTTCTTTAGCTATGTGCCGCTGAAATTCTTCGATAAATTCCTGAGCTTTTCGCTGAGACAAACTTCCCAAGTAGCTCATCACGGCACCGATGAGCGGGCTTGGAGTCCTAAAACCAGTTTCTAAGTGACTGATTGATTTCTTTCCAGCGAGCCCTAAAACTTGAGCTAGCTCGTCTTGGGTGAGTCCAATTTGTTCGCGTATTTCTTTGAAATGTTTTGGGCTCATGCTGCTTCATCACTTTCCATTAGTCTCTCATTGAGAGACTCTGATTTCAAGGTCTTTTTTGTCTTCTTGGATTCTTTCACAGCTTCGCCGAAGAAATGTTTATCCAGTACCGCCTGGATATCGGGCGGCAACTCTCCGATAGCTTTATACTTCTTTTGAACGGCTTCGAGCATCGAAAAGGCGTTCGCTGATCTGCGGCGAAGCTCCATAATAGCGTCATCGGGAGCATTGTTTTTAAACCATAGAATCATAAAGCTTGCAGCATCGTAGCGTGTTGCACGGCCCGCATCGAAACCTTCGTTAACGGCATCAGCAAGTTCTGCCACCGCCGCTTCAGCTTCGGGACTTATGACCATACGGCCTTCTTTTTTTGGTGAAATATCATTTGTCATAACAGCACCTCCTTTGTGGTGAAAATTTTTGGTTTGGGACAACTTAAAACGCATTTACTTCGATAAAAGCGGCGCGTAAGCGCAGCACAGAGAACAGCGGGTCGCCACTTGTGGCGTGCCCATCCAAGCCGAGGGTGAACGGCACGTTCGCCCTCATCATTCGGACCGATGAGAATTCGATCTGGTAGGCCCAGCACAAAACTTCGTCCGTAGAAATTAAAATCAAACGGCAACAGTTCCCCAATCGATAGCCGCCAAATCTTACGGCCTACCTGATCGAGTTCTCTTTGTTTCGCTTTGTACTTCCTCTTTTTAATTTTTCTCTTTTTATTCATCTTTTTTACTCTTACTGACTTCCACCCAATCCCGTCCCCTGATTCCTGACCACCTTCAATCAACATCGTTGGGTGGGGGTGGTCAGGAAAAATCGTAGATTTAAGGGGACGGGATTGGGTGGGCCGCATTTGTTTGATTTTGCTGACTATTTTCATCAGGCCGCCTCGCAGTTTTCTAATTTTTTTAACGAGACGGCGGTCTCTTTATCGTCTCGGGAAAAATTGAGCGATCTAACCTCAAGCTTCGTTAAAGCCGACAGCAATTGCTTAAATGTCATTTCTTGAGTGTTGAACCTAAGAATTGTATTTAATTCTGCCGGATCAAAACTATTCAGATTAAATACTCCAGGAATTTTGTTCTTCTCGGAAAACATTTTGCCTCGAAATGCGTGACTGACAATATCTTTTTTCGATTCTGTTCCAACAGCAAAAAGCATGACGCTAATTTTTGAATAACCTAAATAAGCTAGTGCGTTCTTAGCGTAGCGAGCTCTTGATTTAGTTGTGCGCTCTATTTCAAGGGAGCATCTTATTGTTCCGCCGCCAGCAGTTCTTAAATCAAAAACGGCATCTGGAACTTTCAAGATTTGCTCACTGCCAAGAATAGAATAAGCTTCAATAGGATTTCGCATTAGCTCATCTTCAAGCCAATATTTAAAAATTAAGTCTCTCTTTTGAAGAGCAAATATGACTCTTGCGGCTATGGCATCATGAGCGACATAAATGGGTCTACGTGCAGGTCTTGCAATTCCCCCAGCGGATTGACGGCCTTTCGCCGTTAACAGCAAAACTTTTTCACTGGCTCTAGATCGGTAAAACTTTCCGCTTGTCGTTAAAAATTTCCAGTACCTGAATTTATGCGCGCGGCTCATCGGGCACATAAACTCAAAAAATAGTTCTTGAGTTAAAAAGCCCCAGCGAGCTGTAAACTCACAAGCTTCTAATACAATATCATTTCGCCAGTTCCTCATTGAGCCGCCTTTGCTGCTTTTGATTCTGGTACTAGAACAAAGTGTCCAATCTCAATTCGGCCATCAATCAATCGTGTTTCTTGCCAGTCCAAGGTAAAATCCGAAGTCAGCTTTTCCTTTAAACTTTCGGGAATATTAAAGTCTGACCCAATAGTGACTTGTCTAATTCTCACTTGGCAGGTTGAGCTACCAGTCAAAACTGACTTGGCTCCCTCTGGGTTTCCGCATTTGGGTTTATTGGCACATGAATTAAGAAAAAACAAAATGGAACAAAAGAATACTAACCTCATGACGCCTTCCTTTTTTGCTCACTTAAAATGCCGCCGATGATATTTTCAACTGGATCTTGAGTGACAGATTTTTCAGCTGCCGCAGCAACCTCCATTTTTCTTGCTAAACTGAGCGGCTCAGTTTTGTTGATTTTTGGGATAGTGGGCTTATCCAAATCAAATGACTTTTTGAATTTTAAGCGGATCGGTAGACTGCCTTTCTCGTGCGGCAAAATAATGACGGCTTCGCCAACGCCAAGACTTTGCTTAAAAATATTAGGATGAAATTTAAACTCTTCGACTTCGCGCACAGAGCCATCACCTGTTTTTTCTGATCCAAACAGGCTTTGCTTTTGTCTTTCAGTAACCTTTGCGCCTTCTGCCGTCCCGATGACCTCTGAGAAATAGTTAGCCGATTCGGGCTCATTTGTACGCATAAATATTTTGAGGTTAGAGTTCGTTAAAATCGTATTCATGACACCATCCCCAAGTGCTTTTAGATCGCCTAAAGCCTGGTGGGCGAACACAATGCCTACGTTGGCGCTTCGTGATTTATTGAGAAGAGTGACAAAATTTGGGGTCAGGTACTCAGTAAAGTCATCCAAGTAAACAGAGAAAAATTTCTGATCTTGGTACTTACCAAGATGTCTTGATCCGACCGCGCTTTGCAAGCATTGCAGAATCATTTTGCCAGTAGCTTTACCAAGAGTTGGAATTTTTAATGCCGGTAGCTGACAATAAATGATTTCGCCATTTTCAAGGGCTCTTTCAAGATTGATGTCTGATTGCTCGCAGTTAAAAATTCCGGCCATTTCGCCCACGGTAAAGCTTTGCAACTGAGCGACTAGGCCGCTAGTTCGTTGCTCTCGCTCGTCCCTTGACAGTTTTAAAAAATCTTTTGACCACGAAATCAGACGCTCGTTTTGGGATTCAACGGCAAGTTCCGACAATACCTTTTCACTTTTTAAACACTCGATGACTCTATATGGCGTGGCTTTGATTTTAGAAGCTTCCAAAATCAATAGGCAATGCAAAAAGGCGTCATATTGAATACTTTTAAAATATTCGTTTTCAAAATTTAGCGCATTAAAAACACGCTCAGCCACCTCTAAAGCGGTGCCGCCAGCGAGTGGGTTAAACGTGTGACTTATATCGACATTACATATTGATAATATCCGAATGTCCTGTTCACGGTGATGTTTTTTTGCGTAGGCGTAGAGTTTATCAAGTAAATTGGAATCAGATTTACCATCAATCATCAAAAAACCTCGTCCTTTTTTAATGTCATCAATGGCCCACGGTAAAATGACAGATTCCGTTTTACCGGCGTTAGTTGTCCCGACAATTTGAGTGTGCATCCGCCGAAACGTTTGTTTAATAAATACAGATTTTCCCGTATCGGACATACCCGCATAAACAGCGTCCTCATTTTCTTTTGGCTTAATGACGTCGTTTTCAATATCCTTTTCTTTGAAAGCGGATAGGAATTTTTTCTTTAGCTTTAAGAAAGCAAATAAAATTAAAATCGTAATAAAAAGCGCAATCTCCAGGCGCCATTTAAGATAAAACATGATGACTTGAAATTTGAATTTAAGCCAAATTACAAATGCGCCAAGGGCTAAAACTAACATTAAAAATCCTCTATCTGTCATATCTGATCTTTTATTTTCACTCATATTGATCACCTCCATTTTGAAGTTGCAGAGAATCACTTAAAACGGCATCGCATTCGGTGCCGGATTTAAGCTCGATCCATTCTCGTTCTGTTTTTAGTTTTTCACCGTAGGATTGCGCTCTCGCTTGCGCGGTCGCCGCGACGGCTCCAAGTAAGCCGTTTTCAATTCCACCTTTAGAACGTCCAAGAACATCTGTTTCCATCGAGCCTTGTGCTAAGCCGCCAACGAAAGTGGTAAGAATTTGACCCGCTGTATTTTTAGCGCCATCAGAAAATACGCGGCCAATGACGCCAGGCTGACCATCTTTACTTAAAGAGTTAGCAGAAATTTTTCTTATTTTCCCGCTGGGCAGAGATATCTGACTAAAGCGAATCTGTGCGCGATCACTTCCTTTTTGAAAACTCGCCTCACCATAGAATCTTGTACCCGCAGGAAGCTTTAGGCCCGAATCCGTGTTTGAATCTAGAATTAATTCGGCAAGTATAGGGACGGATTCTTGCGAAACAATAGCATTATCAATCAGGCGAAGCGGCAGTCTTTGACCGGCTCGAAGCTGGGTCTTTGCATTTTGACTACTACCCACAAGCATTGAAGTGTTGTAATTGACTTCATTGTGGCCGCTGGGAATAGGAATCGAACTTGCCGGAGATCCCCATAGGTTTTGAGCAGAGCCGCTTTGAGATTGATGTTCGCTTGTAGAACTAGCGTTTGCCTCTAAACGCGTTTTTTCGATCCTTTCGCTAAATTCAACGGGAACATCCGTTGGCAGCATAAAGACAATCGCTACAAACAAGACCACGCCAGCAATGGCTAGGTTTCTAAAAGCTGTAAAATTTATGTCTTTTTTTTGACTGACTTCATTTTCTTTAACAAAAATGGATTTGATATTTTTAAACAAACCGCCAATTTTATTGAGCATCTGTTTGAGTTTTGCGATTACTTCCATAACGCCGCCTCGGAAATGGAAATCGAATTTGTTCGACTTCCTACTAGCTCGATTGTTAATGGCTTTCCTTTGATAAGCTCCGATCTTGCGATAGAAATTCCAATTTTAATTGGATTTTCTTTTGATAACTTAACGCCGGATAAGAAAAGGCTGTTGATGACTCGTGATGTTTTGTTCTGAAATACCCAGACATCTTCAGGTTTCAGAGAAATAGAATCATTACCTTTCATTTTTAACGATAAATCAAAAAGCAGAAAATCAATTTGGGAAAATCCAATTCGATCGACGGTTAATATTAGACCGTTTGCTTTATTTGATTTATCGAGGATAAACCAGCGAGCTTGTGATTTTTTATCATCATTAGCGGATGATAAAATATAAACAATGTAATCCGCTCTGTCTTGGCCCATCGTTAATAAGCGCACATTGTATCGCTTTTTATCAGCTACCAAGTATAAATTAGTCTTGGCATTTCCTCGTAGTGGTTTAATCGTAACCGCTTTATCCAGGTACTCAATCTTAAAGGCTGACTGATCGCCAATGATTGCTGATTGAATCGTCTCAGGAAGTTGAATGATCGTTGCAATTCCTAGCGCTGTTTTAATAGTTAAAATTTGGTCCTCATGATAGCTGACTTTTCTGATTTGCGCTGAAGCACAAATAGAAAACACCAATGAGAAAAATAGTAAAAAGTATTTCATCGAGAAGCCTCTTCGGTTTCTTTCGTGATATAAATTCCCCAAGGATTCACCACGGTGCGATTGTCGGTAGTGAAGCTAAAAATGATCTTCATTTCAGTTGCGGCTTTTAAGTTGTCAAATTCGGTAATTCTATCTGCTAAAATAGTGACCTTTTTTTCTTTCAGATCAACAACCACGCTTTTAGGGTAAACTCTTTGTTTGACTTTCTTTTCGCGAACAAACTTTTGAACCTCAATCATTGATTTTTCAAACGCTTGTGTAAGTGATGGTAAGACAAAAAACTTTGCTTTAGCCAATGAGTCAGCAATTGTCTTTTCGTCCCACGAGTAGCGATAGTTGACATATTCTTTTATCGCAGCTTCGATTTGCAAATCGGTAATTTTAGATTCAATTTTGGCAACACTTCCCTGGCTATCAATGGCGACAACCAAAGGCCCTTGTTTTACAAGGTTTAATGTCAACAATATCAAAAAGAATGAAATTGCCATCAATCCTGCACAAAGATATTTTATATTAAAGTTCTCCATCGCAAACTGCTGCATGGCTTTTGGATAAGAACTCGTTTGTAGATTTATTTTTTTATTTGTATTCATAAATGCACCTCCTTTTAAGATCCTTTGGATCTAAATGTTGATTGAATGTTTTGAAATTTCTGGTTAGCGTACAGTCTGGTATTTGAGATCATTTCCCGCGATACCTGATGAACAGTGGCTATTCGTGTCGGGAGCGCCACCGCCGCAAGTGCGGCCGTTGTTCCGATCGTCTGTGCCGTTGCTTGAACGCCTTCGCCAATGAGTGAGCGCATCATTAAAGGCGTAAAAAGCATGGCAATCGCGATAACAAAGTTCATCACGATCAAGGTTAAATATGATCCATCGGTCTGATAGATATTCCCAAATGAAAGCGACGTGAGCATTGCCGACATAAGCGCCCAAATCACTTTCCAAAGTGCCACCTCAATCAACCCTTTATATAGATTGACTGTGATGCCCGCAGTTTTTGGAAACACATAGCAGAGAATCATCAGCGGCGCACAAGTGGAAAGTAGGACCCAGTAGAAGTAATAAAGCGCCACAGTGATGTATCTGGCTAGGAGCAACAGTAAGAAACTTCCAAAGCTAAGAATCGCCATGAATAGGTCATCAAATTTTAGAAGTAGTACGTTTTTAGCCACTGCATAACTTCTAGATTTTTCCTCGGCCATTCGCATGAAGGTTTCAATCCCGGACATATTATCAATCTTGAGTGCTAACCCATCACAAAGATCCAAAATCAAATTGGATACCTCTGGAAAAGAGGCCAGCAGTAAAGCCGCTACAAAAGAGCGTTTGATAACATCTGGATAGTTTGCATCACCTGATTTTAAATATCCAAATACCACTGAAAATAGAATCGCCACTGGTAGCATTATATAAAATAGATTGCTCAGTCCGTGGTAGAGATCCTGAACAAGCGATCCCAAAACTTCTAAGTTTGGAGTCATTGGCCACCTCCGATTCTAGGCAGCCTTGTGTCCTTCGGAAGGCTGCCAAAGCCTCGGGATAGCCCCTGGTAATTTTCTTGAAAGTTTTGGGTTGCTAGTTTTTCTTTCCGGGTATCATAGGCCATATTTTGCGCCATGATTTTTAACATCTGTGACTGTGTACGCAAAAGCTGTGTTGTGACCCCAATTAAAACACCGAGCGCCTGGTTTTGAAGTTTTCCAGCACCTTGAGGGCTAACGACTTGCGCGTGAAACAATATTTTATCTCTTTCGTTATCGACCTGATCGGCGTAGTCGTAAAGATTTCTGTTCATCGCAATGACCTCAGCGACACTTTGATCCTGGGACCTCATAAGATCCTCATCCATACCTTGAGGAACCGTGCCGTAAACTGACTGAAGTGCTCTTAGTACTTCGTCAGCTTTATCCAGATTTCCATACACGCCCGGATTAAAGTGAGGATTAACAATTCGGATTATATCAAGACCGCTTCTGACTCCGGCGTTAATATCACGCATAAGATTTAAGGAATCTTTTCCGTTTTCTAGAACGCTTTTCAATGTGATCACGGTTTGAATGGCTTGCGCCAAAATTTGAGTCAACACAACAACATCGCCGCCAAAGAGGTCCGCTTTCGCGGACCTTGGCCCGATAAAAATCAATGTCGCCATGACTAAAGCAGAAATTTTATTTTTCATGCCGCCGCCATTTTCAAAACATTTGAATGGGCCACACCAAATGGAGCGATCTCGCTTGCTTTGATTAAGGCCGCATCCAAACTAAGTCCGTCAGATTTGAGCTGTTCAAGAAACTGGTTGTCACGAGCGTCAGAAGTTGAAATCCAATATTCGAGTGGTGATGGTTCAATGCGGATGACTTGCCTAGATTCTCCCTCCATCAAAAAGCCTTCACTAAATTGACCCTTCCGCTGCTCAAGGCTTTGAATTAATCGAAGCTCTTGGGAATTTAATTTTAAAGCCTCCCTTAAGACAGCGGTGTCACCTTTTTGAAGCATCACAAGTTTGGTAGCTGTGTTGTTTAAAATGGCTGGTCCCATGCCGCTTGCGATAATTTCTTCTACACCTTGGGTGATAAAGGTGATCCCGCTACCAGTTTTCCTAAAAGTTCGAGCGGCATATTCCATAAATGAACTTGCCGCTGGGCTTTTCAAAAGGTCCCAGGCTTCATCCAGCAAAACTCTTTTTGGCGTTGAGCGATCTGATTCAACTTGCTCCAGGATGAAGTTTGTTAGAATTAAAATCATTACCGACTGCAAATCAGGGTACTGAGACAAGCCTTTTAAATCAAAAGCGACAATGGGCCGATCTGCTTCGATTTTACCAATGCCATCTAAAAGCTTTCCATAGGGAGATTTTGCAATCCAAGGAAATAGCATTTTACCGATTCGCTTTAGGGATTCATCGCTTTGAACTAAGCAATACTTCGATAAATCCGAAAGCACCGGGGATCTGGCTAATTTTTCACTGCGTACTGAATCAAAGACGGCGGTCAATGCGGCTTCAAGTTGCACGCGATCAAATCGAGATAACTTTTCACCTCCGTCAACTACCATCTGCTCGATCACACTCACTAGGCTTTTGATTCGCTCTCCACTCGGCGCAGCTTTTGGATCTTTTAACTCAAATGGGTTAATGACATAATCACCAGTCAAATTAATTTCAAAATACTGACCTCCTAACACTTGAGTCATCTTTTTATACGATCCCCCGATGTCGATGATGTAGACCCGAGTGCCGCGTGCTATTTGCTGGAGCATAAGGAAATTATTAGCAAAGCTTTTTCCAGAACCGCTAGAGCCAGTCACAAGTGCATTAAAATTACTGAGCCTCGATGAATAGGGATTCATCGAGTACAAAGTTCCAAGCCTTGTTTTTAAGAGACATACTGGTTTTTCATCACCAGTTGCCGCCCCGTAAAGTGGGAAAAAATCCACGAGGTTATTGGTCTTAAGTTTTTTTGAGCGAATCAGATTAGTTGGTGCAAGCGGCAGATCAGATCTAAATATTTTCCATGCGCCGACGGTTTCAAGTAGCCCTTCAGATCCACTGAGGGTTTTAAATTTAGCTAAAACTTCCTTGGTGTGTAGATTTAATGATCGAATGCCGATAGGTGAGTTTTCTTCGCGAAGTACAATCATCAATTGGGCCTGAAAAATTCTTTGTCCTGTTTCAATGATTTCCCGAATGAGTTCTGTCGTTTGCGAAAGTCGTGATTCACTCTCTAAGTCAGAAACTCTGTTGCCACTGTTAGCAGAAAGTGAATGGGCCATTTTTCGCTTTTGATCTAGGTGCTTCATTTCTTTTGATTGATCAGGGATATTGAAAGACAAAAACAATTCGTACTTAAACGGCATAGCTAAAAAGCCGCTCATCATTCCGGCAAACGTCACCTCGGGAAGAGTTTTTAGAGTCAGGACCCGTGTCTTTGAGCCATCAAGAAGAAAATCCTCTTGATCCAAGACTAAATCGCCGAATACCAATTGTTCTCGCGGAGAACTGGTCTCAATTCCAACATCGTTGTTTTTAATTGTAGGGGCCTCGATTGATACTGATCTCCTTGGATTTAGGTAGCGATAAAGTAATTTTACAAAATCATCTTTTCCTAAATCCGAAGCTAAAAAACCAAGTGATGACAGTGATCCCTTTGCTCCCTCAAGAGCTTGGGATAAAGTCTGAACTAAATCGTCGTAGCCTTTTTCAAATTCTCTAGCAAATTTTTTAGTTTGACCGATTGAAAGTGAATTTGGTTTTTGCGCTGGATTTGTTTTGATGAATAGAAATAATCTAGGTCTAAATAATTGACCATTGGCAACTTGTTTCAAAAGTTGCAGCGATCTTTTATGATCGAGCTCCTTAAGAAAAAAATTATCAGTAGAGCAAAGGCTAAGATGCCTATTTACCACAGATCCCACATCTGAATCATTAACGACCATAAACTGTGCGGTCATACCCTCTGGCAAAGAGTTAGCAAATGAGCGAAGTCCAAGCGAAAGCTGATTTATTCTTGCCTCGTCAAAGCATTCAATATCAAGCGGTAGTAATTCAAAACCTGAAGCTAGTGAGCCGTCATTGAGAATAACATGAGGAATTGGTGAAGATTCAAATTCCCAAAACGGTAGCTGTTCGCATAGCGATGTCTGATTCATAGTTTACCCCCTTTGTTAAATTTTCTGTACTGACTATCGTTGGCATTCGCCGAAAAAACCGTCGGTGAGATCATGTGCTCAAAATAATGTTGCAAAAATAAATCGGGCTTTCCTTTTTTAAATAGAAACAAAACTAGAAACAGCCCGAGACTTGTTCCAAAAACCATTGGAATTTTCATTGAGGTTGATCCAAAAATTAAATTTTGAACTGACAAATTTAAAAGTAAGATCAACACATCGGAAAGCTCTAGACCTAAAATCTTGTTTTTGGTTTCAAGTGTTCTTGGTACGGATGAAGTAAGTAAATGAGTATCGCTCATTAGCGCACCGTCTGCGATATAAAGTCCACAATCGCCTGCGCGCCAAATCCTAAGATACTTCCTAGAATTGCATACCACATATGGGTTTTTGCTTTTTCATTTCCACTCATCAAGCTGAAGGCCGCCCATGCAATACCGATAATGGATAGTGTCGGTAGAATCACACGCGTCAACTTCGTCTGAATTCCCATAAGTGATGATTCAACGCTAGCAAGTCCAAGTTCTGGAACTACTAACAGCGCGCTAGTTAACATAAGCGTAAAAAGTAAATATTTTTTATTCATAACTATGCCTCCTTTGTTAAATTTTTTAAGATGCAATAGAATCCTCCATTCGTTCTGGTTTTTCAGGGAACAAACATAAAAATAGGCTTTCTGAAAGAAGCTGGATTCTAAGAGCGATAAAACTTCCAACAAGTTTGCCTTCTCCGACTCGATACCAACTAGATTTCATCTCCCCCGTGGATACCTGATATTCTTCAAGGCTAAGAACTAAATATCGTTCGTTATTGGTCTCATCGGGCACGACAAAATACTGCGTAATTGGATGGGTAAATAGTTTAAGGCGAAATTTTTTAGATCCCGTCTTAAGATAAGCCACACCGACACTTTCGCCCTCGATCACTTCACCAGAAGAGGTAACCACTCCGGTATAAACGCCAAACTTTTCAGATTTTCTGATTGGCACGACATTGCTGGGTAGAAATTCATTAGTATTATTCATGCTGAAAACCTTTCCATTTCAAACATCTCAACGACATCTTCGGTCCATCCACATTCAGAGCAGGTTAAGTATCCGTTTTGAAAGTCAGTCAACCCACCACACTCGGGGCATGATTCACCGTCAACAGGAGCACCAGTTTGTTTGAAATTTAAGTAACGGCGTTTAAGCATTGGACTTGGTTTTCTTCGCACGACAAGTTCTTGTTCTGTTCGATAAATATCGCGTTTATCTTTTAGAGTTCGAGACATTAGAAATTCCTCCATTGATTTTCTTCGCATTGCTTGCGAAATGGTTTTGATTCAAGACGTTCCCAATCGCGAACTGTTAGCTCTTCTGGAGCAGAGAAAGATTTTTTGAACCTCTGCCAAAGGCGAATGGGCGTGGCCTTTTCTACTGAGATCAGACTGAAATCGAGTTCCACGGAATCTTTCGTAGTATTTGTTTTTTCTTTTGCATTCATAAATGCACCTCCTTAGTTATTTGTTAGTGAGTTCGTTCAACTGCGAACGACCTTTCACATATATAGATTGCAAGAGGTAGGCATCTTGGCCGCAGCATGTGCCGTAGCTAGATAAGTGTCTGAATAGATTTTGAATTTTTAAAATTTGAATGAATTGAGCACAGATGAGCCACTGGCGACTGGTCGCCACCCCTGATTTTTGGAATTTGAAGGAGATTTAATAGGTTAAGTCAAAAATTAAAGACTGGCGGGAGACCGCCATGGCGGAAGTGAAATTGTGCCAGTCTCGACGGACAGTAAGTTTTATCTTTTAAATTCAATTATTCGGATTCAATTTGATTAGAAACTTCTTTCAGTGCATCTGCAACTTCCCTAAGAATGATACTGATGCCATAAAATACGTCTTCTTGGTTCTCTGATGGCCCCTGAGCTAGTCCTTGTAACTCGATCAAATGAGCAATTCCATAAGTCTTTAGCGAAAGAATTCTCAATTTGTCAGACTTTGGAAATTCAAATTTTTTTTTCATAGATCCAGCTCCAAAAATCTTTCAATTTCGTAGCGGGTCGTTAGATAAATTCCATATTCATCCAATTTAAGTGCAGACATCAGTTTATATAAAAGCCGAACCGGAACAAAACACGTGTTATTTTGTATTCTAGTGATGCCTGATGGATGAATTTTAATGACTAGAGACAATTTGTGACAATCTAGATTATGAGTTTCCATGGCGGTTCTAATTAATTGGCTTAGTTTACAATTTAGCAATTCTATTTGACTCATATATGGCACCTAATATATATCCTATATTATAGGTATCAAATTATATATCTATATTAAACGAGACGTGTCGCAGATAATTTTTCTGTGGCGAAGATTTGTTTATCAAAAGTGCTCAAAGAAAAGAAGATGACGAAGTATCGATTTGCAAAATTAATCGATACTCCATATTCAAATATTACGAGATTTTTTAAACCCAATTACGATCCAAGACTATCAACATTGGAAAAATGGGCAAAGGCCTTAGATGTTAGTATTAAGGATTTAATAGAGGATTAACTAGCGGTTTTAGAGCGGGAACCAGTCAATTCAAAATCTCAAACTACGACTAACGGAATGTCCGCGATCTGGCTCTTAGGTATCAGATAAACGCCATATTCCAGGCAAGACGCCTGAACCGTCTCGTTATCAAAGTGACCCGTCACTAAACACCGGGTTGCCACTTTGGGCATTTTTTGAAGCCAATCGAGCCCCGTATTTCCACCACCACCCAAGTCGTAGTCAAAAAGCAAGACGCTTTCTTGGGGTGATTCCTCTATTTCATGAATAACGGTCGTCAAATCGTTTCCATGGCCCATGAATGTAGTTTGCTTGAGCAGCTCGGTATCATCAAATTTCAATTGCCATAAAGCACGACCAGACTCCTGATCGTCTAAGACAAATATTTTTGAACTTGAGGTAAATTTGAGTCTTGGCAAATACCAAGCTTCACGATCTTCGATTGGCAACCTAATGGTTAATTTTGTTCCAAGACCTGTTGTTGACTGAACACCAATAGTTCCATTCCAAGAAGTAATAAACTCCTTTGCATGCCAGAGCCCAACACCAGTTCCATTTTTTTTACCAAAGGAAAAATCTTTTTCAAAAATATGTAGCTGCACGTCCTTATTGATACCGCATCCAGAATCAGAAACAAGAATCTCAATTTCAGCACCCAGATCTCGGCACCGAACATTAATGCGTCCTGTTCCGCTCATTGCTTCAATTGAGTTTGTAACAAGATTGCCAAGAATCGAGCGCATCTCAACAGGGACGTGGGTCACTAGGCACGACGAAATCATATCATCAATTTCAAACCGAAATTCGATTCCTTTAGGAACGAATAGATCAAGTTCGTGCCTAGCTTGCACCAACGTAGAGTACAGATTTTCAGACGTTTCGCTCGACAATTCCTCTGATTTTTTATCATCAAGTTTTGCAACTAAGTCTTTAATTTGGTTTATAGTTACGTTGAGTAAATCCCTATCTTTCGCAACCGTAGCCGGTAATCGGTTAGGAATTCTCATAAGCGCAGCCAGTGGAGTTCGTAAATTGTGTCGGACTTGATGGGCAATCTCACTTTTAGCAATCTTCTTTTGTAAATCTAAATCGCTTTGAAATTGCTCAACAAGGCGCTTTTTCATAAAACTAGTTTGCGGAATTGAAACTAAATTTAAAATAAGCCAAATGAAAAAAGCGTAGTGAACAAATCTAAAGCGCGAATACTCATAAATAATAACGTCGTTTAGACCGTCACTGAGTTCATTTGTAACAAGAGTGGAATACTCATCAGACGAAACAATGTTCCAGAAGGTTTTATTTTTAGCAATGTCTGAGCTAGGGGGCAAAACAAAGGAACGTCCCTCGACGGATGATTTGTATCTAATACTATTAAATTTTGAAAGTCTTGTGTCTTGAAGAATTAGAGAAACCTCGCGGAAATCACCGATTTTGATGAAGCGAGAAATAAGTTTCGTGGTATCATCGGATACTGATTGAATATAAAGTGTGTTTGAAATTAATGCCAATCCAAAAAAAATCAATAGTACAAGCGAGGAGACTAAAATCTGTTTTTTTTCAAATGATCGAATTCGCTCCGCTGGCGATACTAAGTGCATAGTTCCGCCTTTTGATCCGTTAATGTACATCTAATAGCTTCTACAGAAAGAGACTTCAAAATTGTTATGCCGGATAAATCAATGCTCTCAAAAGTAATTTCTGGTTCAATGCTAATTTTGCCCTCATTTTTTAAATCACTATCCAATAAGGGAGAAATTTTTGAAATAAATTCTTTTGAAATTTGCCACGGCGATTCATTAAACGAAGTATTCTTTTCAGTCGTATCAGCTAACCACGCAAAACTTGGAATTGCCTCTAAAAATGACCGTCTCAATGAATCTTCCAAAGACTCTGAAAGTGCAAATCCAAATGCCGACTTATCATTATTTGAGATTCGGCAGACAATACCTGAGTATTGAATTGGTGTTTGCATCTGAAAATATTCAGCTTTGCAATTTGGATTTAATTTGAGAAATAATCTAGCAACAGAGTTTTCAACACTGATTTTTTTAAAGGATAATTTTTTTGTTAAATGTTCATTTAAGTAAAATCTCTCAAACAACTCATTTTTCGCATGGGTCCGCGAGCAATGTCCCGGTCCCGATACGGCAAGACCGACAGAATTAATATTTTTTTCAAAGCAAATAATTCTCTCGATGCATTCTGCAACGGACTTCTCAAAAGCTACATCTCTGGCTTTATCAACCCCGCGACCTTCAATTACAATATCATTCCATCCGACTTTTGTGGAAAAATCATAAAGACCGGGAGATATTTCTCCGGTTCCTTTGAACTCCGTTAAGACAGGGCGGAGTTCAGATTTATTCAAATAGAGCCATTGGGCTAACGGAGTTTTATGCGCCATAACTGATTATTTGCGTAGAGTTCAGATAATTCGATTTTCCAGGGTTTCCTTACGAGTGCCGTATAGGAAAGTGCCACGAGGGGAACAATACTTGGCCTGGCTAAAGCCTCAAAATGAAGTTCTTTAAGTTTCTTGATGCGGATTTCTTTATCGTCAATAGCCATATAGCTTGCGAGCCATTTCGCACGCTCTGTTTTGTTAAGTCCCAAAACACCTGAATTTAGTGAATACGAAATTAGGCCGATATCTTCCATAAATCCTGTGTCCGTAAAGCCAATAAAAGCGTGCGGAGTCTCATCAGGCGTAAGATCAGTTTTAAAATCGGGGATGTAGCTAATTAGTGATGCATTAACCTGAGGTAACAACTCTTTGATTGGATTTGCCCATTCATCCAGTGAGCCACGCCTGATGATGCCCAATCGAATTTCTTTCTTTGGCTCTTGAAGTTCTTTTTCTAATTCGATTTTAAAACGGTTTTGTTGCTCTATAGTCAAACCACCTTCACTCAGATTCGGAAAAAACTCAGCTCTTTGCTCCGTGCCTACGACACCGCTATATATTTTAGAAAATGCTGCTTTAATATTTTTGCCAATATAACGACGTTCGGCAGCGTTAAATTCGCTTTCACCTTTTTGAGTGAATACTAAAACGAGAGTTCTAATCTTCATAGTTACCAAAAGCTCTGCATCTAAACTATTCTGTGCAAAATTGATAATCTCTTCAGGCTTAGTGGCATCAATTGTAGTAATATGATCGACTTTTCCTTGTTTAAAAGCGGCAAGACTTGATTCTTCGGGTTTTACACTCGTTGGAACCAAAATAACTTCTTTAGCAACATCGTTTGTTGAAAAATAATGATGTGGATTTTGTATTAAACGAATATTTCCGTTTCCATCATCACTATCAACTGCATAGGGACCACTTGTTTCTTTGTAGTCTAATATTTTAAGCGATAAAGGATCGACACTAGATTTTGGAATAACTGCAAAATCAATGGCTCCAAGCATCGGTAGGATAAATGACTTTTTACCTTTTGCATTTAAAAAGACAGAGTTTCCTTCTTTTCTGATGCCGGGACAATTTTCATCAGTTGACTTGATATCGACGCCTGGACAAACAATGTCTTTGAAATTTCCATGTGTATTACCGGATAAAACGAGCAATCTTTTTAAAGAAAAAACCATTCTTTTGCCAGATCACTACGGAATGCGCATCAAAGAAGATCTTGAAAAAATGGGCTTTAAAACCCAAATGCTTCCTGAAAGAAAATGGGTAAAACTCACCGATCGCATTCGCATTTGCTGTCTTACCAACTCCAATCAAGATGCTATTTTGCTTTTAGATATCAATGGCAGACTGGCAGTCAATCTTAACGACGTCTCTCTAGGAAGCGAACGTCAGTTTATTCTTTCTGAGTCTAAAAAATTCCCTACAACTATAGCCCTAGCTTATGCAGGTTATGGCGATGCAGACATGATTCACATTTTCAACGAAGAGGGAGAACTCATTCCTTCTATTATTTCTCGTATGGGAAAACCTCTGGGAGATCAGCTTGCTGATATTGCAGAGGCCGTAGGAGCAAAATATTTTATTCCCTTCAGCGCCATGCACCGCTACCAACGCACAGATAGCCTTTGGGCCAATGAATATTTAGCAGATCCTAAAGAATTGCAAAAAACTGCTGGGCCAAGAGCTCAACAAATTTTACCCATGTATTTGAGTTACGATTGCTCTAATGACTCTTATGCAGTTATTAAAACAGAAAGTGTGCCTGATACCATATTAAGCCCCGAAACTTTTGGGGACAATTGGGCTGATGAGCTTACCTCTGAAGACCGCACCAAGTTAAAAAAATATATTGAATCCTTTCAAATGCTTTCTAAAAAATTAGATTTCATTCATTTTGAAGTGGGCGGAAAG
>CALBHK010000006.1 GCA_937894565.1 uncultured Chlamydiae bacterium | reverse complement strand
ATCAATTTATTAAAAAATAAAAACCAGATGTGGGGTATTAGTAAGGGCAATCCTCTTATATTGTAAAATATAAATTTTGAAACACAGAGGCACAGAGAACACGGAGACTCTCTGTGTTCTCTGTGCCTCTGTGCCTCTGTGTTTCAAAAAGAAATTAATGCACTAACATAATCATAATGAATTATTTAAATTGATTTTTTATGAGTTAGCCTGATGTGTGTGTCTGCCCATCCTGTTCTTCTTTTTCTCTCCGTGTTTCCTCTGCGCTCTTTGCGGCTCTGCGGTTAACTTCTATCACTCTAGCGACTAAAACAGAAGTGCGCCTCTCCATTGAAGGTGTAGAGGTTTTGCACCTGCACCACATCAAATCCTGCGTGCGTCAGCGCTTCTAAAGTCCCAATCACATCCGCTTGAGAGACGCGACTCCCTTTAAAACGGCAGCGCCATTGGTCTAAGCAAGCTGGTAATGCACTGCTTTGAGAGGAGACAATAATCCCTCTATTCCCAATATGCTCTAAAGAAAGAGGTGCTTTTAATTTGCCCAGTGTTTTTTCAATAAAGGACAAACCTTTAGAGCAGTCAATAAAGAAGTCTGCTCCCACTAATTGTTTTTGAGGGGTTGAGGGCGCTTGCTTCTTATAACGAGAAGGACCCATCTCAAAGTAAGAGGCGGCTTTTAATTTTTTGGGGTGCTCTCCAAGGCGTTCGATTACAGCCCGGGCAAACGCTTGCGTTCCAACCTTTTCTTTGCTTGTTTGCGCTTTGTAGATGTCATAGGTGTGGATGCCGGCTTCCAAGGTGGCAAGATAAGCGTTATGGATGTGGGTGGCACCTTGTGTATGTCCCAGATAAGCAAGCATCTGAATGGCGGCCAATAAGAGGCCAGAAGGGTTAGCCAGATCTTGACCCGCGCGTCTTGGAGCTGAACCATGGATCGCCTCAAACATCGCTCCTTTTTCTCCAATATTAGCAGAACCGGCCAGTCCCACAGAACCCGCTATTTGAGCGGCTACATCAGAAAGAATATCCCCATAAAGGTTGGGCATGACAATCACATCAAAAGCTTCGGGAGTATCGGCAAGTTTTGCTGCCCCAATATCAATAATCCAATGCTCCTTTTCAATTTCAGGATAAAAAGCGGCAATTTCGTCAAAAATTTGATGAAATAAGCCATCGGTGAGTTTGAGAATATTGTCTTTGGTAAAAGCGGTAACCTTTTTGCGGCCATTAGCAAGAGCATAACGAAACGCATAGTCGATAATGCGCTCGCAGCCGGCGCGGCTAATGATTTTGTAGGCTACATAGGTTTGATCCAGAGTGTGGCGGTATTCTACCCCTGTATAGAGATCTTCTTCGTTCTCGCGTACAACGACAACGTCCATGCCCGCATGTTTGGTCGCAACAAAGGGGTCATAGGCAATACAAGGACGGATATTGGCATAGAGGTCTAATGAGGCGCGCACAGAGACGTTTAGACTTTTAAAACCGCCTCCCTGAGGAGTTGTGATGGGCGCTTTTAAAAAAGCATCGCTTGTTTGTAAAATTTCCCATGTACTGGGGGCAATGCCGGTATTGTAGCCCTTTTTGTAAACCTTTTCTCCAATTTCAATTTCTTGAAAAGCAAGAGGAAGATGAGCGGCATCTAAGATAGAGAGGACAGCTTGCATGATTTCAGGTCCAATCCCATCTCCGCGTGCAATGACAATTTTAGACATTTCTACCTCTTTAACGTTTGGTATACCGAAACACCTTGAAGATTCGGGAATTTGACGAGGAAGCGCCCTAAATTTGAGTCAGGCCTGCCGATGTCGAAGCAGTTCAACTTGAACAAGTCGGTATATAAGGTCATCATTGTGAATAAATGATTTTTTATCAATAAAAAAGTTTGTTTGTTGGTTTTTTGTTCAATTAATTATTATTTAAAATAGAGTTATATATTATAATTGAGTTAGAAGGTTTAATATTGGTTTATTTTATGGATAGTTTAAAACAATTAACTTCTAATAATATCGATTCTTCGCATCAAATAATGCCGCCCCCTTCCAAAAAAGCAGAAATTATAGAGGGTGGCTTCATTCGGTTTAATGATAAGACCTATTCTATTTCTTATTTTCCTGCAGGTAGCAGCGCTAGCGCGAAACTCTCTGAGGAACAATTACACAAAGCCGCAGAACAATTTGTACAATTGTTAAACCATATGGGAGATGATCTTAAAGATGCCGATGGATCAGCGCTTCCCACTGAAGATTTATCCTCTTGACTGTCGGGTGGTTGTGAAATTTCTTTTCGTAAACTAATTTTATTTATGTCACTGGCAACCAATCAGTTATATTTGATTTCAGCGGAAATCGCTGCCGATGGATTGACTTTGACGAAAAATAATATTACCCATGGGGGTGAGGATAATGAGTTAGATAGTGTACAAAAAGGTATAGCTCAGTCTATATTTTCTCAATTTGAAGAATTAGAACCTTCTGAAGAGCAATTTACTTTAAAGGAAGAGCTCCCTCCTCTTGAAAAAGAGTTAAAATTAGATTCCGACAAACCAATAGTTAAAAAAGAGGAGACTGAAAATAAAGAGATCAAGCAAGAAGCACCAAATTCTGGGGCTGTGGCCAGTAAATATTTAAAAATAGCGCAAGATAATACAGAAAATGCCCCCCTTCCAGAGGGTGTAGAAAGTATTAAAAGATTTCCTGAAGATGAATATGGGAAAACTAAAGTTGAGATTAAATTGACTAATGGGCAAAGCGTTTTAATTAACCAGTTTTCTGAAAAAGCTTATCGCGGACCTCTGCATAGTGATTTTCAAGATAAATTAGAAAAAATGAAAGAGAGCATTGAAGAACAACTGATTAACAATAAAAGTACACTGTCGGATCCAAATTTAAAAGTTAAATTAACAAAAATCTTAAGTCAAACATATGACCAGGCATATCGTTCGCTCAATACACTGAAAGAAGAAAACATTAAGGTTAATTCGTATGGAATAAAAGAAGATATCAATGTGAGAATCGAGGAAGGTAAGAAGCGGTTTGATGTATATTTTGAGGGTGCAGAAAAAACTTTGGCCCAGTTTATTCGAGATGTGAGCTTTTTGTCCACAGAAGCTGGTTTAAAAATGTCTCCTCAAAGTATAGCAAAGGCTGAAAAAGAATATATCATTAGCCATCCCCGTCCCACTGTGATTAATACTTACCAAATTAGAAATCCAAGGCGATATGACCAGGTCCGCACATTTGTGAGTATGCAGCAACCTCGTTCTGAAAACGGAACCACGCTTCCTAGCACCGCGCGCGATCGAGAAGGACTTGGAAATTATGTGTTAACTTCCCACGGGGTTGTCCAGAATGATGGAACAGTTAAAATAAATTACGAGGGTATTCGTCATACTAGTTATCCTCCTATTTTTATTAAAGATCCGAAAAAAAGAAATGAAATAGCTGTTAAGAATGTCAAACAGGAAGTTCGAGACATTGCAAAAGATTTGATTTTGAAAAAGGATCTGACCCCAAATAGTGAAGATGATCCTATTGTAGTGCCTGTGCGTACGATGATGCTGTTAACAGCTAAAAGCATCGACTTTGTACGCAATAAACAATATGGGGTCTTTGGTAAGTGGAAGGGAGCTGGGGAAACCCTGATGCTTGAAGAGTCTTATCGCGCGATGATGGCTGTAGATGGCAAACCGTTTGAAATAGAAATTGATGGTAAAAATTACTGGATTAAACCCGATATTAAGGCGATGAATTTGGGGATTAATAAAGCAGCAACAAGTGATAAAGGCGGTTTAATTGGTAAATTGCCCAATGGAAAAATTCAAGATGAGGTGAACAATAAGGGGTTTAACGACTTTGTAACGGAAACAACTTCACATATTGAAAGTAAAATGGAAAGTTTGGATGTGCAGATTCCTTATATTCAGACAGACAAATCGGGCAAGTCTAAAAAAATTGATTACAAACAGTTGGCGCAAACATTAAAAGAAAAAAGACACACTGAAATGTGCGAATTTGTTTCTATTGTGGGAGATGGGATCAATCTTTACGAATCGGGAAAGCACCTAAAGGCAAAGCATATTACAGATTTTCAGACTTGTTTTTTAATTGCCCATCATATGATGGGCAATCCAACGACATTTTTTTGTAAGAGCGCTGAAGATAGGACTGGCAATCAAAATAATAGAATTGAAGAGTATCTTGTCTACAGAGAATTTTATTCACAAGGAAGCGTTCTTGATAAAGGGGCCGTTGAAAAAGGTATTTCTCCTAAAGTGCATATGTTTTCTGCAAGCCAAGACAATACCTATTTTAATTCTTTTTCTAGAGGCTTGCAAATTGGAGGGGCGGTGAATAAAGATTATGAGGAGTTGGCAGAAAGTGGCAAAAAAATGGGCTGTTTGGCTAAAGAACCCTTTGCTTTGGCCAAAGAAATGAAACCCTCAGAAGAAGCTTTAAAGTTAGCAAAAGAGTTAAAATAAAAAACTGCCTAATTTTTTGTTAGGCAGTTTTTTTGTATTATTTATTTGTTAATGAATTGGTTCCACCAATTTCGGATATTTTGAATCCCTTGTTGTATCGGGTTTACTGGTTGTGGTTGCGCGTTTGGTTGCACGTTGTTATTTTGTTGTGGTTGTGGTTGTTGTTGTTGTGGCACGTTTGGATTTTCAATTGGAGGTGGTATATTAATCATTAGTCGATGATCGTTTGGGATTAGAAACAGTGGAATGTTGTTTTCATTGTTTTCATTTATTGGTGGTTGGTCGTTTATTGCTGGTTGGTTGTTCTCGTTTTGTGGCAATTGTACGTGATTTTGGTCCACATCAAATAGGTCATCTGGGATTAGGGGTATGTTGTTGTCGTTGTTGTTGTTGTTTTGGTTATTAAATTGTTGTGCTAAGTCTACTTGTTGTTGTGGTTCGTCGTTTCCTGGTTGTTGGTCGTTGTTAATTACTGGTTGTTGGTCGTTGTTAATTACTGGTTG
>CALBHK010000005.1 GCA_937894565.1 uncultured Chlamydiae bacterium | reverse complement strand
AACAATTAGGTATTCACTACACCCGAATTGCAAGTGATCATTGGGACAGTTTCATCACTGCTTTTAAAAACTGCAAGCAAAGTATTGGTAAGTTTTTTACTGTAGGAATTGAAGGTAATAATTGCAAAATAAGGCATCGAATAAGGCGTGGTTTTAGAAGAAGTTGTAATTTCTCCAAAAAGCTTGAAAACCATTTTAAAGCCTTCGACTTAACCTTCTTTTACATCAATAATGGCTTCATTTAATGTCAGCATACTTTTTAAAACACCACCAAATTTGTTTTATGTATTGGGATGAAAAAGAATATGAGGAATTTAAGACGTTCTTATCTTTAAACCCTAATGCAGGTGATGTTGAGCCTAATTCAGGTGGTATTCGTAAGGTTAGATGGACAAGTGGTGGACGAGGTAAAAGCTCTGGTGTTCGAGTCATTTACTTTAACCGTTTAGAAAACGGTGAGATTTGGCTAATGACACTCTACATTAAAAAAGAGACCACCCAACTGAGTAAAAAGACACTTCAATTATTAGTGGAGAAACTAAATGACTCGTTTAACGGCTAAAGAAATCGAAGCTTTTGAGGCAACTAGAGATATTGAAGCGGAAATTTTGCAGGGTATAGACGATATGCTTGCGAATAATGCAGCAAAACGCACTGTGATTACTGAAACAGATGTCGCACTAGCTCGTAGAAAAGCTGATTTAACACAAGAACAATTTGCCAATATTCTAGGTACATCAAAACGAACATTAGAAAGTTGGGAACAAGGAACAAGACGACCAAGTAAAGCAGCTCAATCGCTTATTAAGCTTTTCATTATTGATCCTAAGTTTGTTCGAGAAAACTTAGCTTAATCGAAAACTATAGGCATAAAAAAGCCCAACATCCTAATCTGCACCCCAAAAGTTGGACGCTGTTAGTCTAATTTAAAGGGTGCTTTTTAATGGCTAAATATTCTCAAGAATTTAAATTAAAAGTTGTTGAATATTACTATTCTGGTCATGGCGATGCCACAGGCAAATTGCAGCACTTACGCTTCTGTGAATCAGAATCAACCTTTGACTATATGATTTCGACACGCTTGTATGTCGAACAGCACGGTAAGCCTTTAGCATTTTACAGCGACAAACATTCTGTCTTTAGGGTGAATCAAAGCAGCAAGAAAGACACCAAGATTACACAATTCGGACGCGTGCTCAGTACCCTCAATATAGATATCATCTTCGCTAACTCACCACAGGCCAAAGGCCGTGTAGAACGCGCCAATCGAACACTTCAGGACCGTCTGATTAAAGAGATGCGCTTAGAAGGTATCAGTTCGATTGCAGAGGCAAATGCATGGCTGCCCTACTTTATTGAGCAATTTAATCGTAAATTTGCCAAGATGGCCTTTAATCCCAAGGATCTACACCGGACTGTCACTGAAACAGCCGAGGAATTAGATGATATTTTTACCTGGCGTGAACCCCGCAGAGTTACGAACAGCCTGACCATTACTTATGATAAATGTGTATACCTTCTGGAAAACACAGAAGAAAATCAAAGGTTGATCGGCAAGTATCTTGAGTTTCTAGAATATCCGGATGGTACGGTCGCAATTGAATATCAAGGAAGAAAAATCAATTACAGCATCTTCGATAAATTAAGTCAGCTCAACCAGCGAGAGATCGTTGAGAATAAACGTTTGGGTTCTGTATTGGCCCATATTCAACAACAACATGAAGAATTAGAGCAGCAAAATAAACGTAATCGTTCTCAAAAGATGCCAAGCAGACGTGCACAGAAAACAGGAGTTCAACAACGAAATCTGAATCCTGTGCTTGACTTGGAAATGTCTGTATAGGACATTTCTATTTGGTTATTAGGTAGGACATTTTAATTGGTGAATAACAGGCACTTTATAAAATCATTGTTTTTCATATAGTTAAA
The DNA here is from genome assembly GCA_937894565.1 of uncultured Chlamydiae bacterium. Lineage (GTDB taxonomy): Bacteria > Chlamydiota > Chlamydiia > Chlamydiales > CALBHK01 > CALBHK01. The sequence continues at coordinate 3,053 of CALBHK010000005.1, read as the reverse complement.
AAATTACCGACCTGAAAAACCCAAAAAATCCGACTTAGAAACAAGTCGGTTTATTTTTAAGCAAAACTGTCACTTTTAGCCAACAATATTGATCATATTTTAATCAAATCGAAACTTTATTCTGATTTATCAACTCATCCACTGCCGAAAATATCCCCAATTTCTGCGGATAAACCTTGGGGTAAAATTTAAGCATTTATGTACGCATTTCCTCACAATAATTCCCGCCATTGGCAGCTATACGATTTCACCCTGATTTCTTATTATGGGGACATAGAGAGCAGGATGCTCCAGACAATAAAAACAATATGCACGACACGGACAGTAAGGTACGACAGGAGTCATACCTAAGCATCAAATATATAAAAAGCCCAACAGGAGGAGTCAGATCAATTAAGTCCTTTATTTTTGGATAAAAATTGAGATTAGACCCAATTTTCTAACTTTAACCTATCGATACGTTCAAATTCTTTAATGTTGTTTGTGACTAATACAACATCCAAAGCGAGGGCATGCGCTGCAATTAACATATCAAGACTACCAATGGTTTTACCTGTTGATTGGAGGTCTTGACGTAATTTGGCGTAATGCCAGATTGCTTGTTCATCGTAGGGTAAAATATCTAAGGGTGACAAAAATTTATTCAAAGCCTGTTTATTACGCTCAGATCCTGATTTTTCAATACCAAAAGCTAATTCAGATGCAGTGATGCTTGAAATAGCCAATTGACCAAGCTGATATTGCTTGAAACGTTCAAAAACTTGTTGAGGTTTATGATTAATCACATAGATACAAATATTTGTGTCTAAGAGGTAAATCATTTGAACTCCTCACGTAATTGCTCGCCTTGATCAGCTCGTTCCAATTGAAAACCTACTTCAAATTCGTTAATTGCTTCTAACATGATGTCCCAAGGATTCTCGATAGGGAGTAATAAGACACCACGACCAAAGCTTTTAATCGCTACTTCATTCGTATTAAAGCGAAAAGCTTTAGGCAACCTAACTGCTTGGCTTCTACCTGTTTGAAAAACTTTAGCAACTTCCATACTTATCTCCCGATATGATAGATATCATTGATATATATCATATCATTAAATAATTTATAGTGTTCGATTTGTTTTAATGAATAAGTCAGTCACTTGAGTTTGTATTCTAGATGCACATCCAAGCCTGATCTAAAAAATACAAGCAATAAAAAAACCCCGACATCCTGTCGAGGTTTTTTATGGTCATATGATTGAATAATTAAACAGTATAATTCAGCTCAATGATTGATTAAAAGGGTCATTTATAGAAATGGAACTTACACAATAATTTGCAGGTTCAATTAATATATACAATTATTTTTTAACTCCAGTAATTTCAACACTCACACGACGATCTATCTGAAGACATTCTTTCAGACTTTCCATATTTGTTATATCCAAACAGCCATTACTAATTGGTTGTGTTTTACCTGCACTTGTAAAACTAATCATTTTTGCAGGAATATCATCTTTCACCAGATAATTTTTAACTGTTTGGGCACGTTTCAAGCCTAAGTTATAGTTATATGATTCAGAACCAATTCGATCTGTATGACCTATCAGATGAATACGGCTTACTACAATATAATTATTTCGAATAGCATTACTCAAACGTTCAAGCTCTTCATGACCACTTGGCAATAAATCATTTAGACCAGATCCATTAAATTTAAATAAGGCATCTGCTGACAAGTTAATTATATCAACCTGTTCTTTTTGTTTGATAATTACCGGTTGGGTCACTGTTTTGACGATTGGTTTTGGTTGAGGATAGTTAAACTGATCACAATCTTGACCTTTCCAATTTAAAGTTTGAGCGATGCCCTTTTCAAAATCTATCCGAAGCTGACAATGCTTATAGTCTTGAGTTTCAGGAATTCGAATATCTAAAACATAGTTCCATGTTTTATTGATAAACACACCCTCATTAAATTGAGGATTCCCTAATAATGCTCTAAATTGATCTTTATTTAGACCTACTTGTAAACGAGCAATATCATCATATTCATAACGCTGTACTTGCTTTAAATAGCTTTTTTCAATTTTTGGAAACTGCACTTCTTGTGTTTCTGATGCTTCTACCTGATCGTCTGCATTTAGATTTGTTACCGTGACCGCACTTAGAACACCTAGAATCAATGTTTTTTCGAAAAAATTCATGCTAATACTCTCGAGTATAAACTCTTATAAAGGTAAAGTTTTTTATTGCAACGAAGTTAATCAATGACACCATTGATCCCGATCCGGAAACTTGCTTCTCCTTGGCTCGCTGCTGCCACACCACCTGTTAATGACCAACGACCATTATCTGCTGTCTTACGTAAACTCACCCCAAGAGCAGATTGACCATTATAAAATCCGCTTCCTGCTGCATAAGTATATTTACCTGCTACATAAGGTGCTGATTCCAGTGCCAATGCAGAAGCTACACCTGCACTGAGCTTATCTTCGACATCATCGATACGCTTATTGAATGTCTGCTGGAGATTTGTTATGCGATTACCTAAATCAATATCTACTTGATTGAGTGCACCTAACGCATCTCCCACATTGTTATAGGTTCCGCCATTTACATTGTAGGTAGGGTTTTTAATTGAGCCATCCGAATTAATAGTAGAGCCACCACCAAAAATAGATACCGTACTTTGTAATTGACCAAGATTTACTGCATCTGTAACTTTAGTACCTGCAGTAACATGCGTGATTTGTGTATTACCCGCATCAATACCTTTATCTTTATCAACAACGACCTTACCTACTGTGACTTTTTCAAAATCAACATCATCTTTGGTCGCAACGTTATAAACAGTCTGACCATTGGCTCCCGTCGTTGAAGTCACGGTAACATTCTTGCCTTCAGTCACTTCAGTCTTGGCTTTGGATGCTTCTTCATACAACTGGCTACCGTTGATTGCATCTTTAGATGTAGCACTCACTTCACCAGCTGTAACGTTGGTGATCTTGGTATCGCCCGCATCAATACCTTTATCTTTATCAACAACGACCTTACCTACTGTGACTTTTT
>CALBHK010000004.1 GCA_937894565.1 uncultured Chlamydiae bacterium | reverse complement strand
GCAAGTCTACCTACAACAGATGTATTTCCATCAGCACTAATCGCCACTGAACTTCCTTGATTGGCATTACCACAGCACCTATGCCCACTAGAACTTGAATTACAGCTATTTAATATAAAGCTCATTGATAATATAACAAAGATACAAAAACAATTTTACCACATTTCATAAGACCTCAATGAAAATTTTTAAATAGCTATTCAAAGACCTATCCAGATTAATAAGTATTCATAAAGTCAGTCTATCTTTGTTAAGATCAATTGAGTGAAATTTAGATAAATTAGTATTTCGTCTAGATTCGTTTACTCAAAATCAAAAAATATCTTCATTTTTTTGGATTCACAAGATTTTTCACACTTAATATCTATATCCGCTGAATTTCCAGTGATCTCAATTTTTGTTCGAGCTCGATCACCTAAAGCGACAAACCTTTCAATCTGCAACAATAACTGTGTGTACTTTGATTTTGTTTCATAAATAGAACTTTTCTTGGCAAAACTAAAAACAACTAATGAATTTGAGATCATCGTTCCATCGCCACTCTCTTTAACTAATAAAATGTGCATTCCATTTTTTAGTAAACCTTTCCATTCATAACTAGTTACAGTTCCATCTTCATTTTTATAAGAAATATTTCCATCTTTTTGATCAACACGACCAAAAAATCGATTAGTATCGGCAGCTGCTGCGATATCGATTGCACTAATCAGCGGAATATTTGCGTCAGAAACCAAGGGTAGAAATTCATGAATAATTTTTGGATGAATCCACTGATTTTTAAACTTAAAAGTTTTTTTTTGTTAATTCAATTTCTTCATCTGAAGGTGAAGTATAAGCAGAAAGAGCTCGCACTGAAATCGACACAAGCAACGAAATAATTATTAAATGAGTTTTTTTATACATATCGTTTCAACCAATCTTTGTACTTCAAAATAATATAACATACAAAAACTGCCCCCAAAAAGTGTGTATGTAGAGTGAAATAGAGAACTTGGCGAAGAGCTTGCTTTTAAGCTCTTCATGCAATGCCTATATCAATTAAAACTTAAACAATCTCAAGCCACTTTCGGATCCCACACCTCAAAGTCTTTTAAAGACTCTCAGGTTTTCGATCGTGAACATCATATTGTTAAAATAGGACACTTCTTTCGAAATTGTGATCAGGCTTTAATTCAGCGTTACTTGTGTCGCACCTGTCGTAAATCTTTTTCTCAAGAAACCATTCACCCTTGTGTGTATCAAAAAAAACGACACCTCAACTCTTCCGTTTTCAATCTCTTGGTCAGTGGTGTGTCTCAAAGACGAGCAGCTCGTCTTCTTCAAGTTAATCCTAAAACTATAGTCCGTAAGTTCTTATTTTTAGGTCAATTTTCACTAGCTGAACTCCGCAATAAAACTCATCTTCAAAATAAACATATCGAAGCCATGCAGTTTGACGATATGGAAACCTTCGAACACAGTAAGTGCAAACCTTTATCAATTACATTAGCTGTAGAAGAGAAGACTCGATTTATTTTAGGATTTCGTGTGGCTTCGATGCCGGCAAAAGGTTTACTGGCTAAAACAGCTCGAGCAAAATATGGTTACCGGAAAGATGAAAGAGCCAAATTTAGAAGAAAACTCTTCCGTGAGTTACAAAACCATATCTCAGCAGAAGCTACAATTAAATCAGATATGAACCCTCACTACAAAGAAGATGTAAGAAGATACTTTCAAACCCAGGCTTATTTCACTTATAAAGGCCGAAGAGGCTGCGTTGTAGGACAAGGAGAGTTGAAGAGTGGAGGATTTGATCCGCTCTTTTCTTTAAATCATACGGCTGCGATGTTAAGGGCTAATATCAACAGATTATTTCGAAGAACATGGTGCACAACTAAAAAAGCAATATGCTTAGAGTACCACATTGCTTTGTATTGTTTTTATCACAACTTTGTTTTACTTCCTAACACTCAACCCTCATCAGATTGACTGACTTCCTGCTTTTGATACACACTTTTAGGGGGCAGTTTTTAGAGGTTAAATTTCATTCGAATAGCCCGAGCCTTCTCCTGAACAGTCCCCACAGGAAAGCTTTCGGCTTGAATAAGAATCTGTATAATACCATTACGATATCTGGCATTATTTAAACGTTGAGGCTCTGTCTCTAGTTGTTGCTCAATCACATACAGAGTTGACATCTGTTTATAAATCAAAGTTGTTTGCTCAACTGAAGATAAATGAGCATCATCAACACCCAAGGTTTTACAATCAGCTAAGCTCAAACATGGTTTCTCTTGATATATCTTTTGTAAAAACTGTATATCTTCGGTGGTTTCTAAATCTCGAGCCACCAAATAAGCAATTAATCCTTTTCCACTGTGATCTTCATCAGGTAAAGATTCATACTGTTCGTAAAGAGCCTCATGCACAGCTGGACTCATTTTTTTTAGATCTAAATCTAAACGTCGATCATTATCGTTTTTACTCTGTAAAATACTTTGAAATATAAGCCATTTATTTTTGTCTTCACCCTGAAGACTCTCAGCTTTTGGTAAAACTACTGAGTGCAACGGTGATGGTTTACTAACGACCTCAGATTCTGCAGC
>CALBHK010000003.1 GCA_937894565.1 uncultured Chlamydiae bacterium | reverse complement strand
CGCAGCCTGAAGGGCTGCAAGAGTTAGCCTGATGCGTATGGGATGGGCAGGATAATTATACTAAATAAGATAAAATTAAATTTTAACCTTCTTTATTTTTTAGAAAAAAAAGAGGAAATAACCATATGAAATATAATTATCCTGCCCATCCTGCCGGCGTAGCCGATCCTGCCCATCCTGTTATTCTTCCTGTTTTTCTTTATTACAAGAGATCCAGGAGCCGTTTTAGATCGTCATTTGTTTTAGAAACATTCTCTTGATTGCGCTTAAGAATACTTTCAACCAAGTTTTCCTCTGTCTCTTTATCAAGAAAATGAAAATAATCCTGCACTAAAGAAGTCCATTCCTCATATTCTTCTGGCAATTCTAAAAGAGAAAGAGCAGATTCTGCTGCACGTCTAAATAGTTCTTTATCACCTGCTTGAACCAGAAAGCGCATCAGCTCTAAATAAAACTCCACATCTCCTTCTCCCTCATCAATTAAATAATCCACTAAATGGTGTGCTTCATGAGGATCTTGTTCAACAATAATACGCGCTTCCAATAATTCTAGCCATTTAGGATCCTCAAAAGTTCCTTTTAAACTTTCAATAAGATCTTTGGCATAAGAGCGACCTTCCTGATCAATCGTCTCTGAAATAAAATCAAAAAGAAAGGCCTCTATATCATTTGCGCACCCCTCTCCAATTAAGGCTAATATAGCAGCAGGATCCTCTCCTTCATCTTTATTCTCTAAAATAATTTGTATTAATTCAGCCAAAGTATTTTCTAAAGGCTCTAACGAGCTCAACTTTCCATTATCATATAAATAAATACAGCGATCTAATTCATCGCAAAAAACAGAGAGGGAGCGGCGCTCTGGGAGCAGACGCCGCCATAGTTCAAATACGACTAAATAGAGGCGGTCCATAGAGGATTGATCTAAGTCATCCCCGCTCAATTGCACTGTCATTTCTTCCGGAGATTCACTTATTTCTGCATAAGCTAGAAAAGAGTCTCGATCCAAACCATAGCCAGACTCTTTCATTAACCCAAAGAGCTCCTCTATTGGCAATACCCGATAGTCCATTACCTGCCACTCTTTTACAGGCAACTCGGGGTCTAGCAGCCAATGCTGGCGTAAAGAATTAAAGAGAGCTCGCCTTTCAATATCCATTTTAATCACCATTTTTTCTAACTTGTAACAGTATATTGCCACAAAAGGCTTTTACCTGCTTTTCGAGAATCAATTAAATACAGGTGTCCCACCTCTTGAGGCAAATCCACACCATGCGCCTCTTCAATAAATAACCTTCCGCCTGTTCGCAAGAGCTTCTCAGTCTCTACAGCCTCAAGCAAGATAGTAGAAAGGCCTGTTCTATAAGGAGGGTCGATATAAATAAGATTATAGTCTCTTTTTAATCTTTTGACTACTTTTAAAACTTCACCAAATGCTTTAATGACGCGGTTTTCTACTTTTAGAAGATGGATATTTTTCTCAATTGCCAGGCACGCTTCGCGTTGATTTTCTACAAATGTCACACTTGCCGCTCCTCTACTTAAAGCCTCAAAGCCAATAGCGCCCGATCCCGCACATAAATCTAAAAAATCTGCTTCCTCTATCTCCATTTGGCAAATATTAAATAAAGTTTCACGCAGCATAGAAGATGTGGGCCTTGTCTGCAGCCCTTTAGGAGCTACTAATTCACGTCGTTTAAATTCTCCCCCAATGATCCTCATACTCTACCCTCATCTAAAAGCACTCTGAAGCTTCAACGGCATCAACATGCGACGCAACAAACTTAAACGCGATAAACTTCCATCTTCCAAATAGGCGTCATAAACGTCATTGACCTGATGCAAGACCCAAGAACGTTCTAGGTCAGCATAGGCAACTTGCTGCGCGTCTCGAAAAAGAACTTCTTTCTCGATATCAAGCCAATTATCATAATAGCGCCCTTGCACAAAAAGATAAAGAGGGGAGAGTTTTTTTACCTTCCCCATGATAACTAAAGAACGGTTTTCATACAGGTCCGCTAAACGGTTTTGCTTAGGATAGAGAATAAGCGCATCTTTACTTGCTTTTGAAAGCGCTGAAATATGCAGATCTTTACCGATTGGACGCCCTATTTCTTCAATTAAGAGCCTTGTGATCGCTTGAGTTTCCTGTATATTTGAAGAGTAAAAAAGACTTCCCTTATTCATTGAAGTGAGCAGATCTAATAAAGCAATATTATTATCTAAACCCACTGCAACAGCAAACAAAGCCACTTTTCCCTGATTAGAATTCGTCCACCCTGAAATACTGGACCTCTGTTTTTCTCGTGATAAAACGGTATTTCCATCAGAAAATAAAATCGCTGTATGCACCTCTTCATCTGCTACAACTTTGGGAATAATCTGCCCCAAAGAGGTGTAGAGCTCTGTTCCCGCAAATAACCCTCCATGCGTTTGCCTACTTAACCAATCTATTGCATAGGTAAAAGCTTCTTCTGTAGCGGGAAGATTTTCATTAGATAGCCGCACCACATGGTCATCAAAAACTAAAATATTAAACGTATCTCCCTTTTCTAACTGCGTCAAAGCATCCAAAACAGCTGATTTAGATCGGAAGAGCACACGTCTGAACTCCAGTCACATCACGTTATCTCGTAT
>CALBHK010000002.1 GCA_937894565.1 uncultured Chlamydiae bacterium | reverse complement strand
CTCCAAGTCTTCAACGTACCGTTGGCATCAGTAATGCTGTCGTGGTGGCACCCACCACATTGTCTGAAGATTTTTCAGTTTTTCAGGAGAAAGTTTCAGGCCTTTTCTTTTTTCTGGGAGCTTATCCAGCCGAGATGAAACTAAACAACCCTCCGGTACACCATACAGCCGATTTTATGATGGATGAGAAATCATTTGTAACCGGTGTAAAGGCCATGTTAAATCTGACAGTGGATTATATGTATGCTGTTAAAAAATAACGAGGCATAATGAGCATCAAAGAAAAAATTGAAGAAGCAGAAAAAAATATCCTAGAAAATGAGCTTGAGATTGTTTTAGATGAAGAAGAAATTATCCTAGAAAATAACCCTGAGATTGTTTTAGGTGAGAATGAAGAGGAATCTTTTAAAGATGTGATTTCAATCACGGATGATTTTGTAGAGGAAAGCGAAAAATTACTAAAGAACGGGCTGGTTCATCTTTCTAATCATTGGGTTACAAAAGTCATTAATCGTAAGTTCATTAAAGAAGAAAGGCCATTATTTGAAACAATGGCCCTCTCTATTTTAGATGGGGCAAGCCCTTTTCTAGTGCAAGACTTGAAAGCTTGTGGTGAAGATTATCCAGCACTTGCAAAAGCTCTTTTGGGGCGATTGAATATTGAAAAAGCGCAAGATCTCTCTTTATCTGAACCCGCGTTTAATTTGATTTTAACATCGATTGCGAATCAGTTAGAAAAAATTCTAAAGCCGCATGCAACACTGATTCAATCAGAAAAATTTGAGTGGATTTCTGGTCTTATTCCTGTTTTTCTTCATGATGTGACCCAAGAGGTTGTAGATGATTTGGAAAATGAATCGGAAGCACCCCTATTGTCAGAGCAAATTGTCTCATTTTTAAAAGAAAATTTTGTGGGTTCTGCCTTAAATTCTCAAAAAAATAATCTGGAGCAAAAATTGAAGTTAGAAGGGAAATCTTTCCAACCCCTCTATCAAATGTTAGACACCGGAATAGAGACAAGTGAGAAACTCTTAGAAAGAGGTTTAAAAGTTCTTTTTAATCGCTTGATGTCTGTGCGTAAAAACACGAAAGAATTTTTGATTCAATTAACTCAACTGGAACAAGAGCTTTATAACGAACAAAATGAGCCAATCCAGGAAAAGAAAGAAGAGCATCAAAAGATTTTTTGCGAAATGATCCGAAAAGGGTTAGGGGAAGGATTACCTGAGGTGATTCAGAATAAATTATACGACTATTATTATGAAATGCGTCAGTTTGATCAGATTAAAAAGGTGTTTACTGTACAAGATATAACTTGTCAAAATGATTTACAGACACTATGCAATGAAATCGTGCCAAAAGTGATAGATGTGGGTCTAGAGGTTGTAGGAAAGCTTGTCCTAAATAAGTTAAAACAGCCTATTAAGATGATAGAAGCAGAAGAAAATCAATTAAATTTCGTTATTCCAGAGTTGCCCATCATGGAAGAGGCTCTTAAAGAGGGTCTATCTATCCCAGAAATTGAAGAGGATGATGAGCAAGATCATAGAGATGAATTAAGAAGTCATCTTGAATTATGTGTTGGAGATATTGCTAGTATTTGGGTCAATAAAGTAGTGAAAGAGGATTTTTTAAATAAAAATAAACCTTTATTTGAAGTGATCGCGCTCTCTTTAATTGAGGACGGGACGGTATTTTTAACTGAAGACTTAAAGAATTTAACTGGAAAAGAACTTGTTAGAGCTTTGTTTAAGCGTCTAAAAATAGAAAAAGCGCGCGATCTCTCTCTGCCTAAAGAATCTCTCTTTGAAAATTTATTGGAATCGGTAGGGGTAGCGCTAGATAAAGCCCTAACTCCTTTAAAGGATTCTGCTCATTTTAACCTGGTATGTGAATTGGCTCCTGTTTTTCAGAATGCGATTACAGAGGGATCTATTGCAGAGGAAGTTGTGGATGAGCAAGTAGGTCTGGCTTCGGAGCAAATTGTCAATTTTATACAAGAGCGCGTAGAAGTGCGGCAAGAAGAAGCAGAAGAAGTAGAAGAGAATCTTTTAGAAGTAGAAGAGAATGCCTTAATAGATGAGAGGCTTCTTAATCATGTGGGCGATATCAAGCAGGACTCGATCCGAAATGGTAAAAAATTACTTAAAGACGGGTTGTCTCATATTTTTAAAAATGCGTTAAATGTGGCAAAAGGGTTCAATGTTAAAGCGGATAAGAAGGGGTATCTTCTCGGAGTCGGAGCCAACTTGCTGAATATTGCATCAGGTATTTTGAAAGGAAATGAAGCAGTTAAGTTAGAAGATGAGGCTTTTATCACTGAACTTAACAATCAATTAGTGAGCTTGATTCCTGATCTTGAGAATTGTGAAGCAGATACATTTTTAAAAGAAGAGTGCGCCAAGCTGTATGCCCAATTAAAAGAAAAATGCTTTTTGAATGCAATAAAGAAAAATGGAATCAAAGCTTTTGTAAAAGCTAAACTCAATGGCGTTCCAGAAGCAGAATTAAATGTTGTCTTAAAAGCCTATATAGATAGACAGGTGAGAGCTCAGATGGAAGGCATTAAGGCTAAGGTGCGTGGATTAGGCGCGCGTTATGGTATTCCTGGTCATATTTTGAAAGGAATTATTTGTATTCTTGCTCTCACAATTGGATTGGTTTTGTACTTTACAATAGGCAAGATCATGATCTGGTATTACCATAAGTATACAAACAGATTAGCAGCTAAGGTAGATAACCTATTATCTGCAGAGGGAATAGAAGATAAAATAGAGATCATGATGCAGCAATTGCTCTTACAAGGGTTAGAACAATTAAAAAATGATCAAATTGTAGAAAAAAGTGTTGTGGAGCGCACTTTCAATAGCTGCTCTACTGAATTGCGTAAAAATATTTTGGGTAAAAACCTTATCTCGTTCTTTACAGGTAAAGCGATAAACAAGATGAAAGATAGCAAGATCAACGAATTACAAGACTGGTTAGGGGAAGATGGGAATGAGGACAATAATTTACTAAACGTGGTGTTGCAAAAGTCTTTTGCAACATTGAACAGAGCAGAAGAAGAATAGCGAGGATAAGAGAGGTTAACCGTAGAGATAGTGAGGTTAACCGCAGAGCCGCAAAGTACGCAGAGGAAACGCAGAGGAAAATTTGACTTAGTTTTGGAGTGCTGCGGCTTGACGCAGCTTTCATAATGTGCGGCTTGACGCACACCAAAAGGTTGT
>CALBHK010000001.1 GCA_937894565.1 uncultured Chlamydiae bacterium | reverse complement strand
TAACATTCTTCCTTTTCCAAAAAATAAAAAAAGGTAACATTTTATTTTTTCTACCAAATGTTTTTATCCTGCCCATCCTGCCGGCGAAGCCGATCCTGCCCATCCTGTTATTCTTTTTTTTTTAGATTGTGTGAGTTAGCTGGGTCTCTATGTTTATTTATTTTGTTTTTTTTGTTAGGGTGGAAAATGGAAGAATCTAGATACATGCAGCAAGCAGCAGAGATGCTACTCTCTGTGCACCTGCGTGCATTAACTATAGAAGAGAGGCGGGAAAAGGCAATCGAGCTCGCTAGTTTGATGATGAGCGAAGCGCGTCGCATTCAAACCCATCAAGAACGCACGGTCCAACAGATGCTTTCGGCAATGATGGAGGATCCTGCAGGAAAAATATTTACTACCTCTTTTACAGATCAATGTTTTCGCACTAAGCGCTCCAACAGATTGCTAGATCAACTGCTCTACTTAATCAAGCGTCTGGGTGTTCCAAGCTTTCTGCCCTTTAAAAATAAATTGGGCCTATATCTTTTTAAATATTTGGGAGCTTCCCGCTTCTCTACTTTTTTTGTTCCCTTGTTGCGTTACTTTGTGCGCAAGGAGTGCGAGCGCGTGATTTTACCGGCAGAGCGCGCTCCCTATTTGCGTCATATGAAAAAACGCCGTAAAGAAAATATTCGTATTAATTTAAATCATTTAGGCGAAGCTATTTTAGGAGAAAAAGAAGCGCATAAACGCCTACAGCTCTATTTAAATGATCTTGCGTCTGTTGAGGTGGAATATATTTCCGTTAAAATCTCCACTCTTTTTAGCCAAATTAACTTACTTGCTTTTGATAAGACGATAGAATCTTTAGCTATTCCTTTGCGCCGTCTTTACAGGGCAGCAAGGGACCATTTTTATGTGGATGCAAAAGGAGAGAGAAGGTCAAAATTTGTTAATTTGGATATGGAAGAGTACCGCGATTTGCGTTTGACGGTGGCTTTATTTAAACATGTTTTAAGCGAGCCTGAATTTTTTCATCATAGTGCTGGCATTGTCCTTCAAAGTTATTTGCCCGATTCGTATTTGATTCAGCGCGAATTGACCCTTTGGGCGATGCAGCGTTTTGCAGCGGGCGGTGCTCCTATTAAAATACGGATAGTGAAAGGAGCTAATTTAGCTATGGAGCAAGTCGATGCTGCTTTGCATGGATGGCCGCAAGCTCCCTATACGTATAAAACAGATGTCGATGCCAATTTTAAGAGAATGGTGAGTGAGGCTTGCAAGAAGGAGCATGCTCAAGCAGTTCACATAGGCATTGGAAGCCATAACCTTTTTGATATTGCTTATGCTCTTTTGCTTCGGCGTGAAAATGGCGTAGAAAAAGAGGTTGATTTTGAGATGTTGGAAGGTAAATCATTTGATGAGCAAGCTGCATTTTCCAT